>JANNRX010000287.1:0-6950 GCA_031401875.1 Hyphomicrobiales bacterium
GGGAAAATCCGATGCGTGAGATCATTTTCGACACCGAAACGACGGGACTCGGTCCTCGTGAAGGGCATCGGCTCGTTGAAATAGGCTGCATCGAGGTGGTAAACCGCTTTCCGACCGGACGCGTCTTCCACAAATACCTGAATCCTGAACGCGACATGCCAATGGAAGCCTTTGCGATTCATGGTCTTTCCAGTGATTTTCTGAAAGACAAGCCGCTTTTTATCGAGATAGCGAATGAACTTTCGGCATTCATCGAAGATGCCCAGCTCGTTGCGCATAACGCCAGCTTTGATATCAATTTTATCAATGCTGAATTCAGCCGCATCAACAAACCGCTGGTCAGCATGGAACGCGTCATCGATACGGTAATGTTGGCGCGCCGCAAATTTCCGGGTGCCAAAGCCTCGCTTGATGCGCTTTGTGACCGGTTTGGCATCGATAATTCCAGACGCACGAAACACGGTGCCTTGCTCGATGCAGAGATTCTGGCTGAGGTCTACCAGGAACTGCTCGGCGGAAAACAGGCGACACTTGTGCTTGATCCTGCGCAAGAACGGGCAAAAGCAGCCCTGGTCGCACCGCAAAGCATCAGACGTGCTGCGCTGCTCGCTCCTCTTTTATCCCAGGCAGAGATTGAGGCGCATGCGCGCATCGTCTCGGAATTGGGTGAAAAAGCCCTGTGGAACCGGTACATCCGGACGGCGCCATAAAATTCGCCGACAAAACCTGCGGGGCGTATCCGTTACGGACGGGTGAACAGATAGTTGATTGTAAACAATTGCCTGTCTGGCCGCTGTTGCGTGTTGAGATTGGCCAACTGGATGGTTGTCGGCACGCCTTGCGGATCCGTGATTGTCCAGCGCTTCAATGCGAAACTCTCGCCATTGAAATGAATCCGGATGCGGGAGGTTCCTGCGATCGTGTTCTTGTCCTCGATATCGAGAATAACTTCGTCTTTCTCACGTTTCACGCCGAGCAACTTTGTATCTTTTGCGATATCAATCTTGTCGCTGACGAGAAATTTCAAAGGCGTCTGGTTGATACCATAGACATCCTGCTGGGGCACTTTCTTGTCGATGACCGCCACATTGGACCCATCGGAGACAATTTCGATCAGGCTTGGTGGATTGTAATCAAACCGCAATTTGCCCGGTCGCATCACGTAAAGCTTGCCGGTGCGGCGGCGACCATCGGCGCTGATCTGTGTAAAATCACCCACCAGTGTGGTCATCCCGTTCAAGGCGCGGTTAATGCGTTCAGTCAGGCTTTGCGGAGTTTCAGGCAGGATGGGACCTGAGGACGGCAGCGCAGGCGCAAGCGGGTTGGTTGCCGCACCCTGCGCAAAGCCGGGGGCTGACGAAAGCGCCAGTGAGAAAGCAGCAGCTGATAGGAAAAGGACCTTCATGGGGTTCTGGTTTGCTCCACCGGACAATTTCGGATGATTAGCGTATATACGGAACTCTTTGTCGGATTCGCGGCATGCCGATGGCATTAAAGGCAAGTCTGAAAGCAAAGGGTTTACGGGCGGTTAACCATCACAAAACCTTGCCGGGATTCATGATGCCCCTGGGATCAAGTGCCTGTTTAAGGGCACGCATCATTTCCATCGGAACAGTATCCTTGAAACGCGGTAGCAGCTTTCGCTTGTGTTGTCCCACACCGTGCTCTGCCGCGATGGAGCCGCGATAGCGCGTGACCAGCTCGAACATGCTGGCATTCATCTCCTCATAGAGCCCGAGAAAGACTTCTGGATCAGCGCCTTTGGGTTGCGTCACGTTGAAATGGATATTGCCATCCCCCAGATGCCCGAAAGGACATGGCCGGCATTCAGGAAAGCGTGTGGCAAGCATCTCCAGCGCCTCCGCTATAAAAGCGGGCGCAGCCGCCACAGGCACGGAAACATCATGTTTGATCGATGCACCTTCGGTGCCCTGCGCGAAGGGGATATCCTCGCGGATTTTCCAGAGTTTCAGACGCTGGTCCAGCGATGAGGCGAGAACCGCGTCATCCGCCTCGCCTTGCTCGAAAGCCTCCGCCAGCATGGTCTCAACCTGATCCTGCAGGCTGCCCTGCGGTCCGTCGGCGCGCTGTGAGGACACCTCCAGCAGAACATGCCATGGATGACGCGAGCCGAGCGGGTCCTTCAAACCCGGTGCATAGTTCAGCACCATATCGATGGCGAAGCGCGGCAGAAGCTCGAAGGTTGTCACAGTCCCGCCGGCATCGTTTTGTGCCCGTGCGAGCAGCTTTAGTGCGGCCTCGGGAGAAGCAAGGCCGATGAAGCCGGTGACCTGGCTTTTCGGTTGTGGGAACAGCTTCAGTGTCGCAGCCGTGATCACGCCAAGTGTGCCTTCCGAGCCGATGAACAGATGCTTCATCTCATAGCCCGCATTGTCCTTGCGCAAGCCGGAGAGGCCGTTCCAGATCCGTCCGTCGGGCAGAACCACCTCCAGTCCCAGCACCAGATCGCGGGTATTGCCATAGGCAATCACGCCTGTGCCACCGGCATTGGTGGCAAGATTGCCGCCGATCATGCAGCTGCCTTCCGAGGGCAGGGACATGGGAAAAAAGCGGTTGGCCCTGGCTGCTTCCTCTTGCAAATTTTGCAGGATCACACCCGCCTCAACGGTCATCATGTTGGAGAGCGGCTGGATATCGCGGATGCGATTCATGCGGGCGAGTGAAAGCACCAGTGCCTTGCCGCTGTGATCAGGAATCTGGCCGCCAACACCGCCGGTATTGCCGCCTTGCGGAACCACCGGTGTGCCTGTCTCATGGGCCAGCCGCAGGATCGCGGAGACTTCCGCCGTCGATCCCGGACGCAGCAGCGCCTGTGCAGTGCCCGTATACAATCCGCGCCATTCCCTGAGATGGGGTGCCATGATGTCAGGATCAGTCACAACATGATTGACGCCGACGATTCCCGCGAGGCGGGGGAGCAGGGGTTGCGAGGAGGGTGAGGCGATAACGGCGCGGCGCATGGGCAATGTCTAGCCGGAATTGTCTAGCGGCGGAAGATGCCGACCAGTTCGATATGCTTGCTCCAGGCAAACTGATCAACCGGCGTCACGGACTCAAGCCTGAATCCACCTGCGGCAAGGATTTCTGCATCCCGGATGAAGCTCTGCAAATCACAGGAAACGCTGATAACCTTGCCAAGCCTTGATGCAACGATCTGGCGCATCTGAGCCTCGGCACCGGCGCGGGGCGGATCTATGACCACACAATCAAAAGCGGCAAGTTCTTTCGGCAGCAATGGCCGACGAAACAGATCACGCACCTCTGCTATCACGGGTTTGAGTCCCTGGCGGCCTCGTGCGGCGCGTTCAAGCGCGGCAATGGCCTCCTTGCCTTCGTCGGCGGCATAGACCTTGGCATGTGCCGCCAGGCGAAGGGCGAAAGGCCCGGCACCACAAAAAAGATCAGCAACCGCCTTGGCCTTGCCGAGTGCAGCAAGCACAAGATCGCCCAGAATACGATCCGCCTCGGCTGTCGCCTGCAAAAAGGCGCGTGGCGGCAGGATGACCGGAATATCGCCAAATTGCACCATGGGCGGCCTGCGTTCGACAATGATTTCCCGATGGATCGAGAGTCTGGCAAGATCAAGGTCCGCGGCCGCCGCAATCAGGCGCAGGCGTTCGCGGGCATCGGGGGCACCATGCCCCCGGATATCGACATCAAGGCCGTTGCTGGTGCTGGTGATCTGCACATCAAGGGGTTTGTTGCGCCCGGCCAGAGGCGCGGCTGCCGCCAGCGCAATTCTGAAAGCATCCTTGAGTTCCGGAACCAGAATCGGGCAGGTCTCAAGCGTCATCAGATCATGGCTGCGGGCAGCCATGAAGCCCGCCCTGGCACCGCCCTCGCCAAAGCGGACATGGATGATGGCACGCCGCCGCCCTTCGCCATGGGCGATGATCACAGGATTCACGACTGTCGTGAATCCTGCACGATTGACCGCGCGCTGGACAAGCGCGTGTTTCCATGCGGCGTAAAGCTCAATTCCCACATGCTGCATGGCGCAGCCTCCGCACCGCCCGAATGCGGGGCAGAAAGGCTCGCGGCGATCCGGGGACGGCGTGATGATTTCAGCAATCCTGCCAGCATCATCCACGATAATCGCATCGCCAGGCACCGCAAAGGGAATGGCGCGAAAACCTTCCGCCGTGATGGCCATGCCATCGCCGGAGGAACCCAGATGATCGATGATGACAGTGTTCAGATCGGCAGGATCAGTCGACATCAAGAGGTTTCGTCGAGGCCGCCTTGCCGTTTGCACCCTGCGTGATGACTTCCACCTTCATTTCGGCCTTGCGGAGGAGTTGCTCGCAATGCGCCTTGAGCCTGTTGCCACGCTCATAGATCGTGATGGACTGCTCCAGAGCGACATCGCCGCGCTCGAGCTGGCCCACAATGATTTCCAGCTCCTGAAGCGCTTGTTCAAAGGGCAGGGCAGCGATATCAGTGGCGGACGAGTCATTCATAAGGCTGCCATATCGCATTGTGGGGCAGGAGCGAAGTGTTTCAGATCACATCTTAACTCTTTTTTACCCATTTCACGCCTCTTTCTTGAAGATACCGTATAAGCTTACCATTGCAGCCCGTGTGGGAGTCGACCTGATGGCCTATGAATACAAATGCGTTTCCGGCCCGACGATCGTTGCTGTAAAAAACGCCAAGGTCCGCGATCAGGCAGTCAAGGCTTTCGAAGACATCATGAATGCGCAAGCGGCAGATGGCTGGGAATATGTCGGGATCGATGAATTTCATGTCTCTGAACCCGAAGGCATGTTCACCCGCAAGCGCGTTTATGTGCCTGCCAAGATCCTTGTATTTCGCCGCATGAAAGCGGGCTCTGCGCTGGCAGAAGCCTTGAAAGCCCATGTTGCGAAATCAGAAACAGCTGTTGCGCCTGCCGCCTCTGAACCGCTCCTGATTGCCATGGATATGCAGGCTGAAAAAACCTTGCCATCCATCAAGACGATTGTCGCCAAAGTGACAGCGGAGAAGAATATTTCCTGAAAGACGAGAGCGAAAAAAAATCAGGCCGCTTTCTGCATGGTGATGTTGAAGGGGCGGATATCGACCGCCTTGCCTTCACGCGCCACCAGAACATGGCCCTGGGGAACCAGCGCCCAGTGATCTCGGCTGTCGTCGAGCGGTTCGGAGACGACCAGCAATCCGGCCTCTTCTTTTTTCCAGTAGAGCGTCGGTGCCTTGTCATCGCAAGCCCAGCGGAAGGCATAGAGATTGCGACCGTCGGTCAGCGCGGCTGTAAACCGGAGTGGCTCGCAGATCGCGCAATCGCGCATCATTGCCTTGATTTCCGTCAAGGTCGCATGCATGGCACCCACAGGATCGCTATCGCCACCGCGCGCCATGGCAATGAGGAAAATGGCCTCTGAATCCGTGGTTCCGTTGCGGTTTGCATAAATCTGGTCAGGTATCAGGTTCTCGATCCGACGGCGCAATTCGCTATAGCAGCCGACCTGTCCGTTATGCATGAACATATGCTGGCCATGAATGAAGGGATGGCAATTGGCGCGGCTGGTTGCTGTTCCGGTTGAAGCGCGCACATGCGCAAAGAAGTGTCCGGAGCGGACCTGCTCGCAGATCGCCAGCAAATTTTCATCCGACCAGGCCGGGCGTAATTCGCGATACGCCCCGGGCGTTGGCCTGTCGCCATACCAGCCAATCCCGAAGCCGTCGCCGTTGGTGCCTGTTTTGGCTTCTGTCGCTTGCAGGGACTGGTGAATGAGCGAATGGCTCGGCTTGGTCACCATGTCCTCAAGATAGACAGGTTGGCCCTGATAGGCGACCCAACGGCACATAGACGATTCCTTATCCCAACAGATGGAATGCGATTTCTCGTCAATGTTGCTGGTTGATCATGAACGAACGATTAAATCTGTTCACGTATCGAATCTAAAAGCCAGCCGAAGACTGCCGCAGGACAGATCAACGCCTCAGTGGCGCCTTTGTCTGCTCGCCGGCATCCACTGTCTTGGGTTCGGTGCATTCGAAATCAAGCTTGGCTTTCTTGCTGAGGCTCTTGGCTTTCACCTCGATCTCGACTTTTGAGCACGTCACATTATCGAGCACAATGGCGCGGTTTACCTTGCCATCATCGCCAAAAACCATGCCAAGGATAGGCCGTGTTTCGGTTTTGCGCTGGCCGGTGCGGTTGGTTGTGGTGATATTGACGAGCGCTGTCGCGAATTTTGGCTGCGTGTTTTTGGCACCCATCAGGCTGACATTGAAGATAACCGTATTCACAGGCTCGCTGAACACACCTTCGCCGCGCGGCAAATTCAGCAGGCTTGGGCTCTTCATGGAAAGCACGTCTTCAGATAATTTGCCCGAGCTTTCCAGATAAAGATGGGCTCTCACGTCCCCAAGCCGGATGTCCTGAGCCAGAACGGGCGTTGCCAGTGCGAGCAGAACGACACTCGGGAAGACAGATATCATTCGCATCGCACAGACCTTGCAAAAAACGACCACACAGGCTCGGGACGAAGCATGTTTCGCCTCATCTTTGCAAGCTGTTAACCATCAAGCATAACGGAATAATGAAAGGATCGTTAATGGCTCTTGTGCAAGCCGCAGGCGATCATGGCGCGAGGCTACCCATAACGAGCCCAGTTCCTGTGTCTGAATCCGCGCGCTTTTTGTGACCTGCATCGGGTTGCCAGCCCAGTATCGCAAGCATGATGAAAAAGCCGATGACATAGGCCAGGATGACATGCCATCCACCGACAATCCAGCGCCCGACAGAGCGTGCATCCGGATACATATTGGCAAGCGCCACACCTGCCGAGGAGCCGAACCAGATCATCGAGCCGCCAAATCCGACGGAATAGGCGAGCATACCCCAATCATAGCCCCCCTGTTTCAGAGCCAGCGCTGTCAGCGGAATATTATCGAAGACAGCGGAGACAAAACCGAGACCTAGG
>JANNRX010000288.1:0-1637 GCA_031401875.1 Hyphomicrobiales bacterium
AGACACGAAGGTTGCTGAACATCTGACGTCCGAGAGGACCGCGCGGGAGCATGCGCTCGACGGCCTTTTCAACAATACGCTCCGGGAAACGGCCTTCGAGGATGAACTTCGCAGTCCGTTCCTTCAGACCACCGATGTAGCCGCTGTGATGAAAATAGATCTTCTGTTCGCGCTTGCGGCCGGTAAAAATCACCTTTTCCGCGTTGATGACGATGATGTTGTCACCCGTATCGACGTGCGCCGTGTAGGTTGCCCTGTGCTTGCCACGCAGGCGAAGCGCAATAATGGAGGCAAGACGACCGACGATCAGGCCTGCGCCGTCAATGACGACCCATTTCTTCTCGACATCGGCCGGCTTCACCGAGATGGTGGAGTTGGTGAGAGATGCTCTCATGAAAGACGTTTCCGTAGGTTGAGCTAAAAAGACAAAGCGGCTCGCCGAACGCGCACCGTTGCGAGGCCTATGGAACAGGGCGGCATTAACGTCAAGATATTTGTTCACGCAATACAAAATGGATTGATATATTTCAATAACTTACATACTATGGTATTATTATACCACATATAGCATGCCTTCTTTCCCTGCGCTCAGGTATCGAGAGGAACTTGCCCCACGCCGTTGCCATTGCCGTGATGCCTTATTTCGGCGGAATGCTGTATGTCCCCGTGACATGCGCCACGGGCTCTTCCTCGCCCTCCGAGAACAGCATCACTTCGCCCACCGCAAGCCGCTTGCCAAGTTTCAGCATCCGGCATTCCCCGATGAGATCGCGTGGTTCAGGCTTGCGCAGGAAATTGATATTGAGATTGGTCGTCACAGCCAATGCGACGGGTCCCAGAGCCCCGAGCAACGCAACATAGAAGGCGATATCCGCAAGGGCGAAGATCGAGGGACCCGACAGCGTTCCGCCGGGACGGAGATTGCGTTCGTGATAGGCCATCCGCATGCGACAGAAACCATGACCAACGGCTTCCACCGAAAAAATGCGCCCTCCCATGTGGATCTGCGGAAATTCCTTGTCGAGGAAAGCCTCCATTTCGGTGATGGACATCATGGGCGCAGTAAATTCAGTCATGGGTGCAGTAAATTCAGTCATGGACCTGGCATCTTGTTATGGTGATGCCGCACGATAACGGCTCCGCGCGAATGGACAAGCCTGCGGTGTTGGTTATCTTGATTGCATGTCCAGAGATCAGATGCCCCCTCCCCTTGTGCGCAATGATGTTGGTGGCGTCACGATACTGACGCTCAGTCGGCCACAGATCCGCAACCCGCTTTCGGAGGCTTTGCTTGCCGCATTATCAGCAGAGCTTGCGCTGATCGCGGCGGATAAAACCATCCGTGCCGTCATTCTTGCGGCGGAAGGACCTGTTTTTTCCGCCGGACACGATTTGAAGGAAATGACGGCGCGCCGCGCTGATCCGGACCGCGGACGGGCTTATTTTGCCGATATCCTCGATCGCTGTTCGGCAATGATGCAAATGATCGTGCATCTGCCCCAACCCGTGATCGCGGCTATCGAGGGCGTGGCGACAGCGGCGGGTTGCCAGCTTGTCGCCAGTTGCGACCTGGCTGTTGCCGGTGCCGATGCCAGGTTTTGCACGCCCGGTGTCCATATCGGGCTGTTCTGCTCCAC
>JANNRX010000289.1:0-7555 GCA_031401875.1 Hyphomicrobiales bacterium
ACGGGTTCGGCCATGGGGAAAAACGCACTTCTTGCTGATTGATTCGTCGACAGAAAGCTTAGCCGGTTACCCCCGAAAGAGCACGTTGTTTCGCAGTTTTAGCCTGTATGAGACATTCAATGGCAAGCCCGTATGTAGCGATTTGTGTAGGTATACTGGTCCAGCCAGACCCGCTGTCGCTCCATGCGGCAAACCGGCACAAACTCGATGTCGGGATGCGCATTCACAGGGTAATGCGAACGATAGAAAGGCCTTGGGCGTGTGTAAACCGGTGCCGGTTCATCGTAATAGGCTTCAGGTGCAGCATAGGCAGGACGCGATGAACTGATGATCGCCCCTGCCGCAAGCCCGCCAATAACACCGCCAATGATACCCCCCGCCAAGGCCTGTCCCCCTGAGGTGTGCCCACCATGGTGGCGACGGTGGGGATAATATTGCGCTTCAGCCGAGGCAAGCGGCAGGGCCGAAAGCAGAGTGACGGACGCCAACGCCAGCACACCTTTGCGCACGGCCTTCAGGCGGAAAGAAACTGCAACCATCATGGACCTCCAGAGTTCTCAACCGGAAACCATAAAATCGCAGAGAGACTTTAACGTCTGGGTAAGGAACGTGGTTAATCGCGGCGCTGTTGCAAAAGAGGTTATTTGCGACCGCCTTCCGCCACCTCGCCCGTTTTACCGAGATAACCGCTCCAGGCGAACCAATAGGCGATATGGCCGGGCAGGCGCGCCAGGGATCGGCCCGAAGGAGACAGCAAAGCCTCTTCGGTGACTTGCCAGGTCTCTTGTCCAAGAACAACGGAATTTGCCTGTGCGCCCTTCTTGAACTGCAGCCCCTCGGATCGATAGGCGCGCACGGTACGGGTTGAAGCATCACCAATCAGCGTCAACTCTACCACTCCCGCCTTATCGTTGATCACGGCTCCACCCTGGAACAGCTTGAGCGGCCAGGCCTTCTCGGCCCCCGAAGAGCGCAAGGCGAAAACATAATCCTTCTGCTTCAGCTTGCGCTGGTCGACCGCCGCAGGAAACATGAGTTCCGGGCTTGAGAAATAGCGACCATAGGCGGCACCCGAGCGGTAGTCACGTTGATGACCGGTATTGAGCGCCAGCACGCGTGTCGTGGGGTGGCGTGCGCTCCAGTCCGACCAGCGCGTGATGACGACAGGGCGGGTCTTCAATTCGAGGCCGGAACCCGTCAGCGACCCAACGACCGGCTTGCCGGTGAAATGGTTCCAGAGAGAATTGGTCGCCGTCTCATACATCAGCTTGTTCGAACGGTAGAGGAAACCGGATGAGCCGAAAACCAGCGGCGCAAGACGTCCTGTCACCGCCGTCTCGAACAGGATACCGGAACCGCAGAGCGTGCAATAGGCGAGACTGACCGGAACGCCGCCGATCACATCATTGAACATTTCGTGCCAATCCATGATACGCAGCGGATAGGCGCGAATATCCCCATTGATCGCGATGCCAAAAACCAGATCATCGCCGGTGAGATAGGTTGCTTCCCAGACGGGAACCAGACGGGGGTTGGTGAGTGCGGGGATACCATCCTTCACAACACCACCCCAGGTGATTTCCTCAAGCCGGATGTCGTGTTTTTTGTCCCCCTTGAGAAACAGATCGAAATTCGGATCAATGCGCCGATGCATCGTGGCATGAAGACTGGCAAAGCCCGGCATCGTGCCTGCATCCGGGTTTTTCTCCTGCCAGACCATCCAGTCGGCCCAGTCCGAGCCCGGCTTGGCCCTGGTCAATTGCTCAAGACCTTTCGAGAGCGAGCGACCAAACTCCGGGGATGCAAAACGCATCGCAAGTACCAGAGCCGATGCCACATCCTTGCGACCAGTCGCCACCAGTTGCTCCAGAGCCTTGCGTTGGGTAACCGGCTTGTCATCATCAAAAAGCGATAGTGACAGCTCAAGCAGCGCAGCATCACTGACTTGCTCGCGTTTCACCTGCGAATACCCGGGAGTCACAAGGACAAAAGCCCAGAGAACGGCAGCTAAAAGGCTTTTCATGGCGCGATCCTGATGAAAAAAGGACATGCCGCACTGTGTCACGAATGATCAATCGCGCCATTCACAATCCGGGGAGCGCAATGTGTCCGAGTCCTGCGTCTGCCCCGTTCATCAACACACCCTAGCCTCGCATCATGCGCTCCAGCCGCTCCAATGCGCCGTCAATGGTGGCATCCCGCTTGGCAAAGCAGAACCGCACCACTGTCGTCACCGGATTTTCAGCATAAAATGCACTGACCGGAATTGTCGCCACGCCATGCTCGCGCACCAGAAGCTTGGCAAAAGCCACATCATCCGTGACGCCAAGCGAGGCAATATCGATCGTGAGAAAATAGGTACCTTGTGCAGGCAGAACATCAAATCCGAGGCTTGCAAGCCCTGATGTCAGCCGGTCGCGGCTACGCTGGAAATCCGCCCGCATGCCTGCGAAATAACTCTCGTCCTTCATTAGCCCATGGGCGACGGCCGTCTGTAAATTGGGCGGCGTTGTGAAGGTAATGAACTGATGCGCCTTGGCCAGCACTTTCATGATGGCTGCTGGCGCACAGACAAACCCCACTTTCCAGCCAGTGAGCGAGAAAATCTTGCCCGCCGAACCAATTTTCACACTGCGCTCACGCATGCCAGGCAATGCGGCCAGCGGCACGTGCTGCAATCCGTCGAAGATCACATGCTCCCAGACGTCATCGCAGAGAGCGATGGCGTCATGGGCCATGCAAAAATGCGCGAGCATCGTCAGGTCTTCCAGCGGGCAAACCGTGGCAACCGGGTTGAGCGGATTGTTGAACAGCACCACCCTGGTGCGTGGCGAGAATGCTTCCGTCAGATCCTGTTCGGTGAAGCGAAAATGCGGAGGCTTTAACGTCACGAACCTGGGCACGCCTCCAGCCCGCAGTACCAGAGGTAGATAAGCATCATACATCGGCTGGAACAGAACCACCTCGTCGCCGGGCGTGATCAGCGCCATCAAGGCACCTGCAAGTGCTTCCGTCGCGCCGGACGTCACCATGATCTCGCTGCCGGGATCAAAGGCGATGCTTTGAAAGCGCCTGTAATGATGCGCCACCGCCTCGCGCAGCTCTGGCAGACCCATCATGGGTGGATACTGGTTCCAGCCATGGAGGATCGCCTCAGCGGCTTTCTGTCGGACATCCAGCGGGCCTGGATCATCAGGAAATCCCTGCCCCAGATTGATCGCGTCATGCGTACGGGCAAGGCCTGACATGACTTCGAAAACAGTGGTCGGAAGATCAGCGAAGAGAGGGTTCATAGCAATTCGACGCAAGGTTTGTTGCAGGTCTGAAGTCCATGCCAGATGCGGTTCAGTGGTGCAAACAGCAGCAGCCTCGGCAGAAAGCACGCACAGCCCGTCTTTCAATCATCAGAGCCTGCAACCGTGATAAGGCTGCAAAGTATAAAGTTACGTGGCGATTTTCTGTTGACCAGCGCATGATTGCTCAATACCGTCATGAAATCAGACAGATAGATTATGAGTCCATGAGCGGTATTTTGGAACTGCTTGCTATATTTTAAGAAATGGGGGGATTGCCGTGGCAAACCAGACACTCACCCGAGCTGATTTGGCAGAGGCCGTCTACAAACAGATTGGCTTGTCGCGCAGTGAATCTGCTGAACTTGTCGAACTTGTGCTGAGCGAGATTTCTGACGCCATTGAGCGCGGTGAGAATGTGAAGCTCTCCTCATTCGGATCTTTTCTTGTTCGTTCCAAGGCGGAGCGCGTCGGTCGCAACCCCAAGACTGGCGTTGAAGTACCGATCACACCGCGCCGCGTCATGGTGTTCAAGGCATCCAACGTGTTGAAGGCCCGGATCAACGGCATTGAAATGGCGGATGAGGAAGAGTGATCCTCTTTTTCTAAAGACCCATTTTTAGCAATGCAGGAAGCATTTGGCAGAAAGCACCTGAAGCATGATCGACAAAGCGCCCGATGCCTTCCGCACAATTTCCGAAGCGGCGGAAGACCTTGATCTACCCCAGCATGTGCTGCGTTTCTGGGAAACCCGTTTTGTCCAGATCAAGCCACTGAAACGGGGCGGCGGCAGACGCTATTACCGTCCCGATGACATTGAATTTTTGCGTGGCCTCAAACAATTGCTGCATGCGGAACGCTACACGATCAAAGGCGTCCAGAAGATCATCAAGGAACAGGGTGCAAAAAGTGTCCAGAACCTTGGCAAGGCAGAGGGCTCCCCGTTGCCCGTCAGACCCGCAGCGCAACCTGTTTACGAACGTCCTCGTGCAGCCCGTACCATAAGCACACCCGCACCCGCTGGCATGCGCGGCAAGCTGGAGGCCGCCCTTTCTGAATTGATCGATTGCCAGCACCAGCTCAATGCGCTGCATCAGGCATGATATTTTGCGAGTCTGGCGCGTTGCAACGCGTCGCCGCATCGCCTATAGCCTCACGTCAGTCGGAGCGTAGCGCAGCCTGGTTAGCGCACTAGTCTGGGGGACTAGGGGTCGGAGGTTCAAATCCTCTCGCTCCGACCAATTTAAGATGTTGAAATATTGCGCTTTTCATTCTCTTGCTTTCCTTGAAAAACTAGTGGGCGCAGGTGCATTTGAACCTTGATCATGGCCCGCAAAGTCCTGCGGATATCCCACAGGATATGGATATCTGCTTGCACTGACTTGCCGGAACAGCTCGCAGCCCTGCCTCGAATGTGCTAAAGTGTCGTGATCCATTTCAGATCGGAACCCTCGTATGCTGTCACTCAAAGACCCCACACTCTTGAAATCACAGTGCTATGTGAATGGAGAATGGATCAGCAAAGGCACTGATCCTGTCGATAATCCGGCAACGGGCGCAATATTGGCAAGCGTGCCTCACATGGGTGCGACCGAAGCCACTGCTGCAGTTGAAGCGGCGGACGCTGCTTTCAAGCCGTGGTCCAGAAAACTCGCCAAGGAGCGCTCGGCGATTCTGCGCAAATGGTTCGAGCTCATCATGGCAAACCAGGAAGACATTGCGCAGATCATGACCGCCGAACAAGGCAAACCGCTGGCGGAGTCTCGCGGTGAAGTGGCTTATGCCGCCTCTTTCGTTGAGTTCTACGCCGAGGAAGCCAAGCGCATCTATGGCGAAACTATCCCATCGCCTTTCCCGAATGCACGCATCATCGTCCAGAAACAGGCCATTGGCGTCTGCGCGGCAATCACACCCTGGAATTTCCCGGCCGCAATGATCACGCGCAAATGTGCACCCGGCCTCGCTGCAGGCTGCACTTTTGTGATCAAGCCCGCACCGGATACACCGCTGACAGCCTTGGCCTTGATTGAGCTGGCACATCGCGCTGGCATGCCCGCAGGTGTCATGAACATCATCACAGGCGATGCCGTCGCCATCGGTGGCGTGATGACATCACATCCAGCTGTACGCTTTGTCGGCTTCACGGGCTCAACTCAGGTCGGCAAATTGCTGATGCGTCAGGCCGCTGAAAGCGTGAAGCGCGTCGGTCTCGAACTTGGCGGCAATGCGCCATTCATCGTGTTTGATGATGCCGATCTTGACGCTGCCGTACAGGGCGCAGTGATCGCCAAATACCGCAACATGGGCCAGACCTGTGTCTGCACCAACCGTCTCTATGTGCAGGCGGGTATCCATGATCGCTTTGTCGAGAAATTCGCGGCCGAAGTGATCAAGCTCAAGGTTGGCAACGGCACCGAAGTGGGCGTCATGCAAGGGCCCCTCATCAATGCCAAGGCGATTGAAAAGGTCGAACGTCATGTCAGTGATGCCATCCAGCAGGGTGCAAAACTTGTGGTGGGGGGCAAGCGCCATTCGCTGGGTCGCACCTTCTACGAACCAACCGTGATCACAGGCGTGACGACAAAAATGCTGGTGACGACCGAGGAGACTTTCGGGCCATTGGCCTCGATCTACAGCTTCAAGGATGAGGCGGAAGTGGTGGCACAGGCCAATGCCACGCAATATGGGCTCGCCAGCTACTTCTACACAAAGGACCTGGGCCGTGCCTTCCGTGTGGCCGAAGCACTGGAATATGGAATGGTCGGCATCAACTCAGCCATTCTGGGAACAGAGGTCGCGCCCTTCGGCGGCGTCAAGCAATCCGGGATTGGCCGCGAAGGCGGCAAGCATGGCATGGATGAATTTATCGAGCACAAGTACATGCTCTTCAGCGGGCTCGGCGGCTGACTGGTCTTCTTGACCGTGAAGAAAAAGGCGGCCCGCAAGGACCGCCTTTTTTTATTGTGCAAGACCAAACCCTTATTCGGCAGGCATCGGATTCATGCCGCCGCCATAAGGATTTGACTTATCCTGTCTGGAGGCGGGCGTATTGCGTGCCGGAACAATCGTCCGGTCAACCGACTTGCGCTCGGAATCAATCCGCTCAATCAGCATTTCTGCGCGCTCGACACTTCCCAGAAGTGCAAGGATCGCACCCCGCTCCGCAGAGTTGACCTTGGGACCAAACATCAGGGTCTTGTTGCGCAGATCTTCAACCGCAGGCACATGGCCGGCTGGCATCTGCGGTTCCGGTAGGCCGGGCGGCCTTGGCAGGATCTGCCTTACGCTGATATCCAGTTTGTCCAGGGAAGCCGTGACGATCTCCTGGGCTTGAGGCCCGAAGGTCTCGCGCTTGACGCGGCGCGACACCTGATGCAGCGATTCAGCCAGCGCCGCAGTAAAATCCGCTTCTTCAATCAGGCTGGCCACGAGGTTGGATTGCTCAGGCGGCATATCATCCTTGAACAGTGAGGATGAGTATGCCCGGATATCACGGCTGAGGATATCTGTAGCGGCATAATGCTCGCCCGGGTCGGACGGGGCGCTCTTCACCCCCCTGGCGATATCCAGGAACATGGCACCGGCCTTGAGATGGCGCTGGGTTTCTTGCTGAACGGCAGGAACCGCCGTTGCAAGGTCGCCAGCCAGCTTGCGGTCGAGATACTTGGGGGTCGAGAAATCCTCAACATCATCAGCATCAGTATGACCAACCTTTGAGAGAACACGCTCGAACACTCCAACGAAGGGAAAGAGCATTGCGGTGTTAAAGATATTGAAGAAGGTCGAATAGATACCCACCGCCACGGCAACCAGAGGAAAGGTTTCCTTGCCTCCGACAATCACAGCAAGGCCAGGATCACCACCGAAGAAGTTCACCATGACATATTTAAGAATATCCATGGAGACGAAGAAGAGCGGTATCGTCACCAAGACCCCGATGATATTGAAGGATATATGTGCATAGGCCGCTCGTTTCGCGTTCTTGGAGAGATTGAGCGAAGCCATCCATGACGTGATCGTGGTTCCAAGATCAGCACCCAGCGAGAAGGCAACCGCAGTCTGCCAATCAAGCAGACCTGCACCGCCTAGCCCCATCACGATACCAATTGTGGCCGAGGATGAATGGATCAGAGCCGTGATGAAAGCCGCGATGCCCACGCAGATCAGGAGATTGAAGAAACCATCAGCCTTGAGGGTCGAGATCGCGCTCATGACTTCAGGCATGTTGCGCAGAGGACGCAAGCCGCCGGTCATCAGGTTCA
>JANNRX010000290.1:0-4999 GCA_031401875.1 Hyphomicrobiales bacterium
CTCTTTTTGTCCAGATCAGAAGGCTCGTACCAGTCACGCCCATCGCCTTTGATCAGTGCCATGGCTTGCTCAGGTCCGCTCTGTCCGGCGAAGTATCTGTGCGGAACCTGATAATGCCCGGCCCATCCGGCTGTAATCGGATCGATGAAACTCCATGCCGCTTCCACTTCGTCGCGGCGCATGAACAAGGTTTGCTGGCCTCGCAGAACGTCCGTGAGCAATCGCTCGTAGGCATCGGGCGAACGGTCGCTGAAAGCCTTGCCGAAACGAAGATCGAGCTCAGTCTCGCGCAGCCGCAATCGCCCGGAACCCGGGATCTTGGCCATGGTGATGAGTTTCACACCGTCGTCGGGCTGCAATCTGAGAATCAGCCGGTTTGGTGCCAGCACACCATCGGCTCCCAGAGGGGCAAAGATCGAATGCGGCACGGGTTTGAAGGTGATGGCGATCTCCGAGAAGCGCTCTGCCATGCGCTTGCCTGTGCGCAGATAAAACGGCACACCAGCCCAGCGCCAGGTGTCGATCTCCACCTTGAGGGCGGCAAAGGTCTCCACGTTGCTTTCACGCCCAAGTTCGTCCTCATAGCCTTTGACAGGTTGGCCATTCATGGAGCCTCGGCGATATTGGCCGCGCACGGTGCGTGCGCCAACATCAGCGCGATCAATTGGCCGCAACGCTTTGAGAACGCGTAATTTTTCATCACGGATTTGATCAGAATCCAACGTATTGGGTGGCTCCATGGCAACAAGACACAGGAGCTGGAGCAGATGGTTCTGCACCATGTCGCGCAATGCCCCTGCCCCTTCGTAATACCCTGCGCGGGTCTCCAGTCCGACTTGTTCGGCGACCGTGATCTGCACATGGTCGATATCGGCATTGGACCAGAGCCTGCCGAAAAGAGTGTTGGCAAAGCGCAGCACCAGCAGGTTCTGAACAGTTTCCTTGCCGAGATAATGATCGATCCGGTAGGTCTGTTTCTCGCTGAAAATCTTGCCAATCGCGTCCATGATGGCGGATGCCGAGGAGCTGTCATGGCCGATGGGCTTCTCGATCACGATGCGTGAACCGGGCGTGGCGAGGCCCGCTGCGCCGAGCTTTTCAGAGACGGGCGCAAAATACTGTGGCGCAATGGAAAGATAAAATGCCCGCGTCCTGTCGGACTTCGACAAGGCGGCAGCCAGCTGATCAAGACATCGAGGAGCATCAAAATCAATCCTGTAATATCTGATCTTGCGCAGGAATTCGTTCTTCTGCCGTGCGCTGGCGCCAACTGTTGCCAACGCCGGTTGCAGCGAACGGCGAAAGGCATCGTCGTCCATTGGGCTGCGTCCTGCGGCATGGATCAGCGCACTTGTGGGGAAGACACCTTCCGTATCCCTGTGCAGCATGGCAGGAAACAGCTTGCGCGTTGCCAGGTCGCCCGTTGCGCCGAAGAGAACCAGATCAAAATCCGGCACCAGGCTGCGGCTTGGATCGAGAGCAGCAGCGTCCTGGCTTTGTCGCACCTTTGCCATCAGAATTCCAGAACCATGCCATCGTAAGCTGGCCGGATCGTCATAGGAAGATCCCGCGATAACACATTGTAATCAAGATCATTATGGAGATTGGTAAGGACGGCGCGTCTGGGCTGCATGCGGGCGATCCATTCAAGCGTCTGAGCCAGATGGAAATGCGTGGGATGCGGGCGGATGCGCAAAGCATCGACAATCCAGAGATCAAGTCCTTTCAGATCATCGAGACTTTCCTCAGGAATGTCGCTGACATCCGGCGTATAAGCCATGTCCCCAATGCGCAGGCCAAGCGCATCGATAGCGCCATGGATCAGCCGAAAAGGTTTGATTGCCAGCGCACCACCTGCACCATTCACCTCGAAGGCGTTTCCTGCTTCGATGCGCCGCTCGACCAGGATGGGTGGATATTCGCTGCCTGGGGGTGAGCGGAAGATATAGTCGAAGCGTGTGGCCACTCCCTTGGCGGTGGATTCGTCCAGAAACGCATCGATGCGGCGGCGCATTGTCAGCACCAGCGGACGCACATCATCGATGCCATGGGTGTGATCGGCATGATCATGGGTGAAAACAATGCCATCGAGCGCTCGCACGTCTGCATCCAGCAATTGCTCACGCAGATCAGGCGAGGTATCCACCAGCACTGTGGTGTACCCTTCAGCATTGGTCTGTCGCAGCAGCACTGAACAGCGCCGCCTGCGGTTTTTGGGCTCCGTCGGATCACAATCGCCCCAACCGGAACCAACCCGAGGAACCCCGCCGGACGAGCCGCAACCCAGTATGGTGACGGAACGCGTCACGCGCTCGAGCCTGATCGCGGCAGGCGGGTGAACAACCGCTCGGCATTGCGTGTTGTCGCAGATGCAATTTCAGCAAGCGAAACGCCTTTGACTGTCGCCAGAACCTCTGCTGTATGGCGGCAGAAGGCAGGTTCGTTGCGTTTTCCGCGATGCGGCAATGGTGCAAGATACGGTGCATCGGTCTCCACCAGCAACCGATCGAGCGGCGCAGCCGCCGCAATATCACGCAAGTCCTGGGATGCCTTGAAGGTCAGAATGCCTGACATCGAGAGATAAAGCCCCATGGCGAGACCGCGTTTTGCCAGTTCGGCACCTGAAGAAAAGCAATGCAGCACGGCGGGAAAAGCCCCCTTCCCCATTTCTTCTTCAAGAATGCGGATCATGTCATCATCCGCTGCGCGCGCATGGATGACAAGCGGCAGCTGCGTCATGCGTGCTGCGGCAATATGGGTTCGCAAGCCTTGCGCCTGTGCCTCACGCGGTGCGCGGTCGTAATGATAATCAAGGCCCGCTTCGCCAATGGCGACACATTTTGGATGGTCCGAGAGTGTGACCAGCTGATCAATCGTCACGTCCAGTTCCTGATCGGCGTAATGGGGATGGGTTCCGACCGAGAAGAAGACATTCTCATGGCATTCGGCCAGTGCGCGATAATTCTGCACACGGGAGACATGCGTCGAGATCGTGATGCAGCGTATCACGCCTGCCGTTTTCGCCCTGGCCAGCACAGCGTCAATCTCTGTGGCAAGATCCGGAAAGTCGAGATGGCAATGGGTGTCAATCAGCATCAGCTTGCTTCGGGCTCCACATAGCGCGGAAATATGCCTTCCGGTGCAGGCAGTGCATCGCCGCTGGCCAGCGCCCGCGAAGGATCAAGATCCACCAGCATGCGCTTGCTGGCCGGAACCGCCAGCAAATCAAGCAAGCGCGCCGCCGCCATGGGCACAAACGGCAGGCAGGCGATGCCAACGCAGCGCAGCAGCTCGACCGTGACGTAAAGCACGCTGTCGCGCCGGGGCGGATCGGTCTTTGCGAGTTTCCAGGGCTCTTGCGCTGCGAAATAGCGGTTTGCTTCGCCCGTTACCGCCCAGATATCGTTCAGCATCTGGTGTAGCGCAAAATCGTCCATACCAGCGCGAAGTTTCAATGGCAGCGCATAGGCCATCGCCAGCATCGCGTCATCCGCCGCAGTAAGAAGTCCCTTTGTGGGCACCCTCCCCTCCAGTGTCTTGGCAATCATCGAAAGAGAGCGCTGGGCGAGATTGCCCAGATCATTGGCAAGTTCCGCATTGATGCGGTTGACGATAACCTCGTGGCTGTAGTTGCCATCCTGACCGAAAGCCACTTCGCGTAGGAAGAAATAACGCACCTGATCGACACCATACGCTTTCACGAGATCAAACGGATCGACCACATTGCCAACCGATTTCGACATTTTTTCGCCCTTGTTGAGCACGAAGCCATGTCCAAACACGCGCCTTGGCAAAGGCAATCCGGCTGACATCAGGAAAGCTGGCCAGTAAACAGCATGGAAGCGGATGATATCCTTGCCAATGATATGGACATCCGCTGGCCAGCGCTGCCATTGCGGATTGCTTTCATCCGGGAAGCCGACGCCGGTGATGTAATTGGTCAGTGCATCGACCCAGACATACATCACATGCGCATCGTCGTCCGGAACGGGCACGCCCCATCTGAAGGTTGTGCGGCTGACCGAAAGATCCTGCAATCCACCCCTGACGAAGCTCGTGACTTCGTTCTTGCGAGTCTCGGGACCGATGAAATCGGGCTGGCCCTCATACAGTTTCAGCAGCCGCTCCTCGTAGGCAGACAGGCGGAATTTGTAATTCTGTTCCTTCACCCATTCGACCGGAGTTCCCTGCGGCGAGAGCTTCTGGCCATCGGCCGTGGCCGTGATCTCCTTGTCGGCATAGAACGCCTCGTCGCGCACGGAGTACCAGCCTTCGTATTCATCGAGATAGATATCCCCGTTGGCTTTCATGCGCCGCCAGATCTCCTGGCAGGAAGCATAATGCGCAGGCTCCGTGGTACGGATGAAACGGTCCTGTGAGGCATTCAGTATTTCGGCCATAGCCAGGAATCTTGCAGCATTGCGGTCTGCCAGCTCCTTGACGGGGATGCCTTCCTTCTCGGCAGTCTGCGCCATCTTCAGACCATGCTCATCGGTGCCGGTCATGAAGAACACATCATAGCCATCGAGCCGCTTGAAGCGGGCAATCGCGTCGCAGGCCCCCATCTCATAAGCATGCCCGATATGCGGGGGCGCATTGGGATAGTGGATCGCGGAGGTGATCGTGAACGGCGTCTTGGCTGTCATATCGGTCTGCTTGCAGTAAATGAAAAGTCAGGCAATGCGCGAGCGGTGAACCGCCACCGACAGGTCCTGAAACATCGACAGGATCAGTGGCCGACGGTCAAGATTATAGGTTTCCGCTTCCCGTGCGCGTTGTGCGAGGTTGTCCCACACCTCCGCCAACGGAGCAAGGCGCGCGGGGCCAGCCGTGACGTGCGTCGCCAGATATCCGCTCAGCCAGTCCTGGATGGTTTCAAGGACTGTTGCAAAATCAGCCTCGCCCGCCCTGCCCGCGACATCCTCGCCAAGGGACAGCAGGGCATCGAGGTCAATCTGCGGCAGGCTGTCCAGCCGGGCGCGCACCGCATCGACCAGAG
>JANNRX010000291.1:0-3230 GCA_031401875.1 Hyphomicrobiales bacterium
ACAGATCCCGTGGTGCTGCTGGAACGGGCTGTCGCGCAGGGCGATGCACGCGTGCCTTTTGCCGAACGCGCGGAGGACTGGAATGGCTCCCTGCTCGATCCGGATCGCACCTTCGTCACTGGCATCGGCGCGGGTACTACCTACCCCGATTACAAGCCCGCACCCTTTATTGTCAGCCAGCAGCATGAGGGCGTGGATACAGTCACGGTCGTGACCGAGGGTATCTTCAGCTATCGCAGCGGTTTCCGGGCCGAGATGCCGGTCGGTGTCGATCTTCACCTTCACGCCGCAATAGCTGAAGATACCCTCGGTCACGACCGTGACTGTATCCACTCCCTCATGCTGCTGGCTGACAATAAAGGGTGCGGGCTTGTAATCGGGGTAGGTGGTGCCCGCGCCGATGCCTGTGACGAAGGTGCGATCCGGATCGAGCAGGGAGCCATTCCAGTCCTCCGCGCGTTCGGCAAAAGGCACGCGTGCATCGCCCTGCGCGACAGCCCGTTCCAGCAGCACCACGGGATCTGTGCGCACCAGCAATCCGTCCGCGTTGGCATAGCGCGAGCAGGCACCGGAACGCCCCGGCCGGATGCGGCAGAGCACCGGGCAAGCGTCACAGCGAATGATGCCGTCATCACCCTCGGCGGCACCGAATTTGGCCGAGCGTTCAGAGAGGGTGTTCATGGTGAACCCTCTCCCCACGTGGGGGCGGCTAATTCAAAACCCTCCTCCCTTGTGGGGGAGGGCAGGGAAGGGGACCTTTGTGCGAGACGCTGAAGGTCAGAGTGAGGCACGGACGCAGGTGCCAGTTCACCCGGCATTGTGGTCTGCATCGATGGCCCCCTCTCTGTCTCTCCCCCACGAGGGGGGAGAGGACGCTGTGCCGGCGTTGAATCTTTCTTCCGCATCGCTTCCCACAGCCGATGCGGCAGCACGGGCACCCGGTCCACGATCACACCCACTGCATGGCGGATTGCGCCGAGGATGGCCGGGGCTGTCGGCACGAGTGCGGGCTCACCGATGCCTTTCGCGCCTGAGGGACCGAGAGGTTCATGATCCTCGACGAGGATGATGTCGATCTCCGGTACATCGCCAAAGGTCGGGATAAGATAATCATGCAGGTTCTCGGTGCGGCCGGGCAGGAACTCCTCCATCAGGGCCAGACCAATACCCTGGGCAATGCCGCCGTGGATCTGGCCTTCAACAAGCATCGGATTGATGGCCTTGCCCACATCATGCGCCGCGATGATGCGGTTCAGTGTGACCGTTCCCAGATCAAGATCCACATCGAGCGAGCATATCTGCGCGGCGAACCCATAGGTCGCGTAAGGAATGCCCTGTCCCTGGGCATCCAGTGGTTTGGTCGGCGGATCAAACGTGCCGATCCCTTCCAGCACCGTGCCGTCCTCACCTTTCGGCAGCATGGCGAGATCAAGCGCGATAACGCGCTCGCCGTCCTTCACCTGAAGCAGCGGTCCGCCGAAAGCGATGCAGGCCTCCGGCCCGGCATTGGTCAGGCGCAGAATTTCCGCTCGCAGCGCCGCACCTGCCAGCTCCGCCGCCTTGCCGGAGACAAAGGTCTGCCGCGACGCCGAGGTCTTGCCTGCGTCGGCTGTGAAATCCGTATCGCCAATGACGAGCCTGAGCGTTTCAACCGGTGCGCCCAGCGCATCGGCGGCGATTTGCGCCAGGACGGTGGTGGAGCCCTGGCCGATATCGACCGCGCCGTTCCAAAAGGTGATCACGCCCGCGCCATCCAGTGTCAGCCGCATGATCGAGGGGTTCGACATCGAGGTGTTGCCGATACCGTACCACATGCAGCCGATGCCGACGCCGCGGCGGCTGCGCGAGGCTGTCTGGTTCAAGGCCGTCTGGTTCAAGGCTTGCCGGTTGAAGGTCAACGCATCCGCCAACATGTCCCTCCAGTGCGGGCGAAGCCTCTCCAGACATTCCGCCAGGCCGGCACTGGCCGCGAGCACATGGCCTGTCGCCGTGGCATCACCCACGCGAATGGCGTTCAGATGGCGGAACTCCAGCCGGTCCAGCCCTGCTTTTTCTGCCAGCGTGTCGAACAGGGCTTCCTGCGCGATGGCGGCCTGCGGCACGCCGAAGCCACGGAACGCGCCCGCCGGCGTCTCGTTGGTGTAGATGGCGCGGCTGCGGTTGCGCACATGCGGCACAAGGTAAGGCCCGGTGGCGTGCACGGGCACCCGCCCTGCCACTGTCGGCCCCCAGGAGGCATAAGCGCCGGTGTTGAAATCCCCATCCATGGTGAAGCTGACAAGCTTGCCATCGGCGGCGCAAGCCGCTTGCGCATGAATGCGCGAGGGGTGCCGCTTGGTGGAAGACGCCATGCTTTCAATGCGATTCCAGATAGCGCGGACAGGGCGGTCAAGCACCCAGCTTGCTACTGCCAGCAGCGGTTGCACCGAGACATCCAGCTTGCCGCCAAAGCCGCCACCGCAGGCGGAAGGAATGATCCGCACTGCGTCAGGCGGCAGGCCGAGCACGCGGGCCACTTCGTCGCGGTCCATGTAGGGCGCTTGCGTGCAGGCAAAAACCTCCATGCGATCGCCAACGCGCCGGGCATAACCCGCTTCCGGTTCGATATAGGCATGCTCGACAAAACCGGTTTCGAATGTTCCTTCCGCACGATGGGTGGCATTGCGAATGGCGGCGTCAGGATCGCCTTTTTCGACAAGACCGCGTGTCAGAACATTGTCCGGTTTGAAGGCATGAAGTGCTGGCGCGCCCGGTGCCAATGCTGCTTCAACGCCGATCAACGGTTCTTGCACTTGCCACGTCAGCGGCAGCATATCAGCAGAAATGGCCTCAACCGCCTGTTTGTCACCGATCAACGCCAGCACAGCCTCACCGCGATAGCGCACATGCCCATCGGCGAGCACGGGCTGGTCCTTGAGATCGGGATAGATGCCGAAGGAATTTTCGCCCGGCACATCGCGGGCTGACAGAACCCGCGTGATCCCGGGATGGGTTTTCGCAAAGGCATCAAGATCACCAGTGGTGAACCGCGCCTTGGCATGGGGCGAGCGAATGACACGCAGCCACAGCGAGTCAACGGGCGCAGTATCCGCCCCGAAATGCGCCGAGCCGTCAATGCGTGATGCGCCATCAAGCTTTTCGAGCCGGGTGCCAATCCCTCCCCTCTCGTGGGGGGAGGGTTCACGCGGAAAAGCCGCGACATCCATCACCGCTTCGATGATCTTGAGATA
>JANNRX010000292.1:0-1998 GCA_031401875.1 Hyphomicrobiales bacterium
GCCAGCTCCTTCAGCTTTTCCGCCAGCCCTTCCGAGGCCCGGTAGGCTGCCACTGCGCCGACCGGGATGGAGCGCGATCCGCCCGTGCCGCCACCGGTCTTTATCCGGTCCGTATCGCCCTGAATGACTGTGATCTTGTCCGCTGGCAGATCGAGCGCCTGGCTCACGGCCTGCGCATAAGCTGTCATATGGCCTTGACCGTTGGATTGGGTGCCAATCAACAGCGTCACGCCGCCATCCTTGCCGAGCGTGATCTGCACATCTTCACCGGAGCCCCAGGCCGTGCATTCAATGTAGCTGGCGGAGCCGAAGCCGCGCAACTTGCCCGCCTTTTTCGAGGCCCGAAGGCGGTCCTTGAAGCCGCGCTGATCCGCGCTCTCAAGAGCCGCTTTCATGTGGCCCGCGAATTCGCCGACGTCATAAGTGCGCTCGGTCTGGGTGCGGTAAGGCATGGCGGACGTTTTGACGAAATTGCGCTCGCGCAGCGTTTCAGGCTTCATGCCGATTTGTCGCGCAGCAGCATCCACCAGCCGCTCCAGCAGATAGGCGGCTTCCGGCCGTCCCGCACCACGATAGGCATCCACCGGCACCGTATGCGTATAGATACCCTGGCACCGCACGAACATCGTCTTGATGTCGTAGGGGCCGGTTGCCATGGTCGCACCCAGCCATGGGATATAGGGGCCATATTGCGATGGATACGCGCCAAGATTGCCCATGATATGCACCCGCAACCCAAGAAACTTGCCGCGCGCATCCAGGGCCAGTTCCGCGCTGGAAAGATTGTCTCGCCCTTGCGAACAGGAGAGAAAATGCTCGGTGCGCTCCTGCGTCCATTTCACCGGGCGGCCCAGCGCCCTGGCGGCAAAAAGCACCAGCGGATATTCGCGGTAATTGAAGCTCTTGGTGCCGAAGCCGCCGCCAACATCAGGCGTGATGACACGCAGTTGCTCATGCTTGAGCCCCATTACCGTGGCGACCGCACCCTGAATGCCATGCACGCCCTGTGAACCCAAAGTGAGGGTATAGCGCTTCTCACGTGAATCGTAGCTGCCGATGCAGGCCCGCGTCTCCATGTAATTCGTCACGACACGGTTGTTCTCGATCGTGAGCTTGACGATGTGGGACGCCTTGGCGAAGGCCGCGTCGGTTTTCGGCTTGCTCCCCATGCTCTGGTCAAAGGCGATATTTCCCGGCGCTTGGCCCCAGACAGTGAGAGCGCCTGTTTCGATGGCGTCTGCAATCGAGGTGACGACGGCAAGCGGCTTGTAGTCGATGCTGATCACTTCCGCCGCATCGCGGGCCTGCGCCAGCGTTCCGGCGACCACGAGCGCCACGGCATCACCCACATGCATCACCGTGTCCCGGCAGAGGAGCGGCCATTCCGGCAGTGGCATCGTCTTGCCATCTGCCGTCTGCATAGGGGCCTGACAGGCCACACCTTTCATGCCGGTTGTATCTTTCGCGGTGTAGATCGCGAGAACACCTTTCATGGCTTGCGCGGTCGCAATATCCTGGATGGTGAATGTTGCGTGGGCATGCGGACTGCGCAGAACAAAGGCATGCGCTGTATTTGCAGGCAGGATATCGTCTGTATATTGGCCTGTACCAGTGATGAATTTCTGATCCTCAACGCGCCTTACGGGCTGGCCGATGCCAAACTTCTTCAGATTGCCAGGATGAATCGTCATGGAATGCACCTCATGGGGGAATGAAACAAATTAGCTTGGCTGGCGGAACTGGCAACGCGACAAAGATGCAAGACATTCGCATCGTTTGCCTTGATCACTCCATGACGGCGGCCTTAAGAATGCAGACCATGGTCGCCTGAGCCGCTTCACTGCCCTTATTGCGGATGACATGGGGGCGATCACAGCGGTAGCGCAGGGTCTCGCCCGTTTTGGCGGTTTCGATAACGCCTGCAACTTCGACCTCAAGCTCGCCCGAAAGAACAGAAAGGCACTCGATGGAGCCGCGCTGATGCGCGTCGCTTTCGAG
>JANNRX010000293.1:0-2281 GCA_031401875.1 Hyphomicrobiales bacterium
GCAGTCATGATGGCGGCATTCAGGCCGTCTCGTGGCCGCGTGATGATATCAAAGCTGGTGCGCTGAAACAGCGGATCGCCGGGTTTGGGGGTTTCCTGCGCCGGATCAGCCAGAACCTGCCGGATGCTGTCGGGCAAGGCAATATTATAGTGGGCAAGAATGGCGCGCGCCTCCGCCTGTGTTGTCGGATCGGGCATGGTTGGCCCTGACGCGATGGTGGAAGGATCGTCGCCAGGCACATCGGATATGGCCAGTGTCCAGATCCGGTGAGCGTTGATATGCTGCGCCAGTCTTCCGCCCTTGATGCGCGAGAGATGCTTTCTGATGCAATTGATCTTGCCGATCGGCGCGCCTGATCTGAGCAAGGCTCTGGTGAGCGCCTGCTTCTGCGCAAGAGATACGTCCCCTGCCGGCGCAATCCAGTTGGCAGAGCCTCCACCTGAGATCAGCACCACAGCCATGTCTTCTGGCCTTGCAGAGGCGGCAATGGCGAGAGTCTGTTGAGAGGCGGCCAGGCTGCCCGCATCCGGCATTGGATGGCCTGCACTCATGACCTTGATGAGAGGATTGCTGCCTTCATAGCCATGCCTTGCTGTTCCAAGACCAAAGAGACGATCTGCGGATAGCCCATAGGCTTTCTGATAATGCTCGACAGCCGCAGCCATCATGCTGCCGCCTGCCTTGCCCGTTGAGAGGAGCAGAATGCGCCCCTTGTCCAAAGGCGGAGGCAATGCGGCTGGAAGGGTCTGGCGGGGGTGCACAGCCGCCACTGCCGCATCAAACAGACTGCGCAGAAAAACGCGTTGGCTTCCCGGAGACCGATCATGCATCGGTTCAGACATGCGATATCTTCGGCTGATGACGGAGATTTCTGTGTAAGCCAGCGGAATGCGCTTTCACAAGCCTTTTTGACTGCATAGTCCATGAATATGCATGGCCATGTCCCTTCTCTGATTCCTTCTCGCGATGGTGGTCAATCCTTTGAGGTCATTTCAGGGCTGTGTGACAGCGGCGTGATCATCATTGCAGACCACGCTTCCAATGCCATGCCAGCCGAATTTGCCTCGCTTGGCTTGGAATCCGGGCAGCTTGAGCGCCACATCGCCTATGATATCGGGGTTGAATCTCTGGTCCGGGCGATGGCAAAGCGCTTGCGAGCGCCCGCCGTGCTATCCCGCTTTTCGAGGTTGTTGATCGATCCCAACCGTGGTGATGATGATCCGACGCAGGTGATGCGCCTTTCGGATGGCGCGATTGTTCCAGGCAACGCCGGCATCGATCAGCAGGGCATCCATGAGCGCATGCGTCGTTTTTCACTGCCCTATCATGCTGCAATCAGCGCCACGATTGACGCGATGCTGACGGCAGGTGTCATTCCGGCCATCGTCTCCATTCACAGCTTCACACCTTTCATGAAGGGCGTGGAACGTCCCTGGCACGTCGGTATCCTGTGGGACAGTGATCCGCGCCTGCCACTGGCCTTGCTCGATGTCCTGCGCCGTGATCCCGCGCTGGTGGTAGGCGACAACGAGCCTTACGACGGGGCGCTGGCAGGTGATACGATGGCACGCCATTGCATTGGGCGGGGTTTAGCCCATATCCTGATTGAGGTGAGGCAGGATCTGATCGCAGCACAGGATCATGCCGTTGCCTGGGGCCATCGGCTTGCGGATGATCTGGACCCGCTGCTGCAAAGGCCTGAAATGCATGAAATCAGGCCTTTCGGAAGCCGGACAGGATCAATTGACACGGAGCAATCATGAGCAAATTTGACCTCGAAACCACGACCGCGCTGGAAGCGGCGGTATTTCGGACCCTGATGCAGCATTTGCGCAGCCGGACCGATGTCCAGAATATTGACATGATGAATCTTGCGGGGTTTTGCCGGAATTGTCTCGGCAACTGGCTGATGGATGCCGCCCGTGCACAGGGCCTTGAGCTCTCCAAGGATGAATCGCGCGAACATGTCTATGGCATGTCCTATGATCTGTGGCGCGAGCAACACCAGAAGTCCGCAAGCGATGCCCAGAAGGCGGCTTTCGCACAGAGTGCCAAAAGCCATGGATAGCCAGGTTTGAGCCCTTGACCTTGGCGGCCTAACCCGGTTCAAGCATCCCTTGTCAGGAGCCAAGACATGAACGACGACGTCCAGAGCATGAACCCGCAGACCGCGCAGCAACTCAAGTCCATTGTGGAGCGCATCGAGCGGCTTGAGGAAGAAAAGAAGGCTCTCGGCGACGACATCAAGGAAGTCTATGCGGAAGCCAAGGGGAACGGCTTT
>JANNRX010000294.1:0-1962 GCA_031401875.1 Hyphomicrobiales bacterium
GAAAAAGCCGATCAGCGCCTTGATCAGGCGGGAGCGCAATTCGACCAGATGATCCATCAGGGGAGCCTTGGACGCATCAATCTCGTCCTGGCCCGGTTTCTGCCCATCTGTTGTCTTGTCGGCAAAATCGGTCATGCCGCAGTTCCAGGCAACGGATCCGCTTTGGTCTCATCTGGTCGAATTGCGCTCCCGCCTGATCAAGGCGCTGATCGGCTTTTTCTTGATGTTCATCATCTCTTTTGCTTTCTCCAAGCAGATCTACCAGATCCTGCTGATGCCGTATGCCTGGGCAGCGGGCGGGGTGGACAAGGTGTCGGCCCAGTTCACGCATCCGCTGGAAAGCCTGTTCACGCAGATCAAGATCGGCGTTTTCGGTGGTCTGTTCCTGTCCTTCCCGATCATTGCCACGCAGATCTACAAGTTTGTAGCACCCGGCCTTTACAAGAACGAGCGTGATGCATTCGTGCCCTATCTGGTTGCGACCCCGGTCTTCTTCCTGATGGGGACACTGGTGGTTTTCTTCGTCGCCATGCCGCTGCTGATGCAGTTCGCCCTCGGACAGCAGGTTGCGGGCGGTGACGGATTGGCGGCCATCCGCCTTGATGTGAAGATCAGCGAATATCTTGATCTGATCATGCAACTGATTTTTGCCTTCGGAATCACCTTTCAGTTGCCGGTGGTGCTGACGCTTCTGGCACGCGCCGGCATCATCGATTCGAAATTCCTGATCGAAAAACGCCGCTACGCCATCCTGATTGTCTTTGTCATTGCGGCTGTATTGACGCCCCCCGACGTGATTTCCCAGTTCGCGCTTGCGATACCGACGCTGCTTCTCTACGAACTGGCTATCGTCTCCGTGAAGTTTGTGGAGAAGAGCAGGGCGAAGATGAAGGACGACGCGGCTTCGGCGTGAGAAACGGCCATTCGTCTTGTCGTCATTGCGGCATGAGAACAAATCCGGCGAAACACCATGCATGACATCAAGCTGATCAGAGACAATCCTGAAGCCTTCGACGCGGGCCTTGCATCCCGTGGCCTCGCTCCCTTGTCAGCATCGCTCATCGTCATCGACGAGCGTCGTCGCAAGGTCATCGCCGAATTGCAGGGCGCTCAGGAGCGCCGCAACGCTGCCTCCAAAGAGATCGGCGCAGCGATGGGCCGCAAGGACATGGCGGCAGCGGATGCGCTGAAGGCCGAGGTGGCGGGCCTCAAGGACAGGCTTGCCGAAGGTGAAGCCGAACAACGCCACGCTGAGGCCGAGATGCGCGCTGCGCTCGAAGCCATCCCCAACATCCCCGCATCAGATGTGCCAAAGGGTGCGGATGAGCATGGCAATGTCGAGTATCGCCGCCATGGCGTGAAGCCCGAAGAGGAGGGCGGTCGGCTGCATAACAGTGCCAATGCCCTGAAGGAGCATTTCGAGCTGGGCGAAGCCCTGGGACAGATGGATTTTGAGATCGCCGCCAAACTCTCCGGCTCGCGTTTCGTGGTGCTGCACCGGGGGATTGCCCGGCTGTCACGGGCGCTTGGGCAATTCATGCTGGATCTGCATACGACAGAGCATGGTTATGCCGAGGTCAATCCGCCGCTGCTGGTACGCGATGATGCCATGTTCGGAACTGCGCAATTGCCGAAGTTTCGGGATGATCAGTTTATGGGGGCAAGCGAAGGCTCGCGAGCTGAGCTATTAAAAAAGGCATTGCGAGAAGGCAAAGCGAGAGCGCCGCATTTTGAGAAAGATTTTTGCGACGGCAAAATCGATTTCGTTTCTGCGGTTGAGGGTGTGATCGATGCGGCACCAAGCCAAGAGGACCGTTGGCTCATCCCCACCGCCGAAGTCCCCCTCACCAACCTCGTCCGCGATTCCATTCTCGACGACCTCGACGGCAACCCTCGCCGCTACACCGCGCTGACCCCATGTTTCCGGGCCGAGGCCGGCTCAGCCGGGCGTGACACGCGCGG
>JANNRX010000295.1:0-9525 GCA_031401875.1 Hyphomicrobiales bacterium
TCCCAGGAAATATTCTGCATGATGGGTCACACTACACCTGAGCTTGCGAAACACAAATCTGAGGTTGTGGATTGACTTGATAAAGCCTGAAAAGGCTCAGACAAAAACGGGTCTGTTTTTTTACAGCGCTCTCACCTTGGAGCTGCCGCCCGGGACAGGCGGTCATTGATTGCTTCGCCCAATCCCACAGCAGGTATTGGCATAACCGCAATTGCGCCCGGCTTGTGACTGTCAAGCTCCCGCAAAGCAGAGAAAAGACGCGCTGCTGCTTGCCGCAGATCTCCGGTCGGAGAGAGATTAATCCATGGCGAAGCCTGCGGAAGCAAGGACGTGTCACAGGGTCCGAAAGCGAGAATGGCGTCATCGGGATTGAACGTAACGGCGTTCATGCGCAGCGGCGCTATCGGCGCATAATGCGATGCCAGCATGCCAGGCGCACGAAGCGGTCCTGGCGGCAGATTCCTTGTGATCGGCAATCCTGCAATCGCCTCCAGAGCGTTGTGGGGAATGCCGCCCGGCCGAAGCTGTACCAGATGCCCGTTGAGACAGGCGATAATGGTGGATTCAACACCGACAGGGCACGGGCCACCATCAATCACAACCGAAACCCTGCGGCCAAGCTCAGCAATCACATCCTGCGCCGAGGTCGGGCTTATCTGACCAGAGCGATTGGCCGAAGGGGCGGCAAGAGGACGACCGACAGCCGCGATCAGTGCCTTTGCTGCGGGATGGGCCGGAACGCGCAAGCCGATGCTGTCAAGCCCCGCACGCGCCAGATCGGAAACGCCGGATTTGGTCTGGAAGGGCACGACAAGTGTCAGCGGACCTGGCCAGAATGCTTCCGCCAGCTTCTGCGCAACTCTGTTGAAGACACCATGTTCCATCGCCATGGCGAGGTCGCTGACATGGCTGATCAGCGGATTGAACGCGGGCCTGCCCTTGGCTTCATACAGCGCGGCCACCGCCTCGCCCTGCGTCGCATCTGCGGCCAGGCCATAGACGGTTTCTGTCGGCAAACCGATGATATCGCCGCCAAGAAGCTGCCTCGCCGCTGCGGCAATATCCGCCGACGATGAGCCGATGATCCTGCCACGTGCCGGATCTTTCATGACATGCAAAAACCGTGACATAAGTTCACATATAAACTACATTGGTTCCTGTTGCCCATGGCGGTAGGTGAGGCTAACCTCTGTCGTCAAGGATAAAGATCACCCGGCAACTGCTGGACAATAGGAAAGACGACGATGACCTACAGCGCACCCGTCACTGATATTCTCTTCATGATGCGCCATGTTGCAGGCTTGCAGAAGGGCCAGGAGGATGGGCTGTATGCGGATCTCGACACCGAGACCGCCGAGGCCATTCTGGAAGAGGCCGGCAAATTTGCCGAAGGCAGGCTTGCACCCTTGAACTGGCCGGGGGACCGCGCGGGTGCAAAACTTGTCGATGGCAAAGTGCTGACTGCGCCAGGCTGGAAAGAGGCCTACACGGATTGGGCCGCCGCGGGTTGGCTGGCGCTTCCGGCACATCCGGAATTTGGTGGCCAGGGCTTGCCCATCCTGCTCAATGCGGCTTGCACCGAAATCTGGAATGCCGCCAATCTGGCTTTCGCGCTAAATCCTCTTCTGAGCATGGGTGCTGTCGAAGCCCTGACAGCGCATGGTTCAAAAGACCTTCAGGAGCGCTATCTCGGCAAGATTGTCTCGGGTGAATGGACCGGCACGATGAATCTGACTGAGCCTCAGGCCGGGTCGGATCTGGCGGCACTGCGTTCCAGGGCGGAACCTGTCGGCAACGGCAGCTACAAGATCAGCGGCCAGAAGATTTTCATCACCTACGGCGATCACGACCTGACGGAGAATATCATTCATCTGGTGCTGGCACGCTTGCCGGATGCGCCCGCAGGAACACGCGGTATCTCGCTGTTTCTGGTGCCGAAGATCATGCCAGACGGCAGCGCGAATGATGTCCGCTGCGCCGGCATCGAGCATAAACTCGGCATCCATGCCTCGCCCACCTGCACCATGGTCTATGGCGACAAGGGCGGTGCGATTGGCTGGCTGATCGGCGAGGAGAACAAGGGCCTCGCCTGCATGTTCACCATGATGAACAATGCGCGGTTGAATGTTGCCCTTCAGGGTGTGGCCATTGCGGACCGGGCCTACCAGCAGGCTCTGGCTTTTGCGCGGGAACGCAAGCAGGGCAAGGCGGCGGGTTCCAGAGCATCTGGCATGAGCCCGATCATCGAGCATCCCGATGTCAAGCGCATGCTGATCGACATGCGTTCGAAGACTGCGGCGGCGCGTGCCATCTGTTACGTGACAGCAGCAGCGCTTGATCGTTATCACCGCGAGACCGACCCTGCCAAAAAGCAGGCGGCCCATGAAGAGGCATCCCTATTGACGCCTGTCGCCAAGGCTTTTGGCACGGACATCGGCATCGAAGTGGCGTCACTGGGCGTGCAGATTCATGGTGGCATGGGCTTCGTCGAAGAGACGGGTGCAGCCCAGCATTATCGTGATGCGCGCATCCTGCCGATTTATGAAGGCACCAACGGTATCCAGTCCATCGACCTTGTGATGCGCAAGCTTCCGCTCGCTGGCGGCGAGACTGTGAAAGCGGCGATCGCGCGCTATCGGCATGCGGCGGAAGCTGTTTCAAAGCTCAATGATCCCGCTTTCGGCCGCGCAGGCCAGCGCCTGCGTGAGGCGGTGGACAGCCTGGACCGTGCGACAGACTGGATGCTGAAGACGCTTGCGCCCTCTCCTGCTGATGCGATGGCCGGTGCGACGCCCTATCTGCGGCTCTTCGGGCTTGCTGCGGGTGGAGCCTTTCTGGCAGAAGCGGCGCTGGCCTCTCGTACAGCCATGCAGGCGGGCGAGACCAATCCTGCGCATGGCGCGCGCATCCGGGATTGCCGGTTTTTCGCAGAGAACAGCGCGTCCATCGCCGCTGGCATCGAGAGCGCAGTGATTGACGGTGCGGCCGCCATCAACGGCGCTTACGTTGACGCTGCGGAGTAGGAATTGGAGCCTTGCGGTATCCTCTTGCATTCAAGTTGACAGCACATGCGGAGACTATGGCTAGGCAAAGGGAGATTGATGTGCGCTGGATTTTGGAATGTCTGAATGAGCCGGAATACCGTGAGCAGGATCCCCTCCATCCACAGCGGATGCGGCTCTTCCGTCGCATTTGTGACAATGGCAATCGATGGCTTCGTGTTGTGGTGGAACAGATTGGTAGTAAAAGCGTGGTTGTAACGGTTTTTTTTGATCGCAAAGCAGGGAGGTCACCGTGAAACACTGGTATGATGCAGCCGCTGATGCACTTTTTGTGCGCTTCTCGGATGCCAAGATTATGGAATCGGAAGAGATGCGTCCCGGCGTTGTCCTCGACTTCGATCAGAACGGAAAACTCGTGGGAATTGAGTTGCTTGATGCACGCAAGATGCTGCCACCCGATGCATTGACTTCGCTGCAGGCAGCCGAATGAGCCAGCATATCGAACTGATCCGACGCGATGGCGTTCTTACCATCCGCATGAACCGTCCCGACAAGAAGAACGCGCTGACGTCGGTTATGTATGCAGCCATGGCCGAGGCGGTGGCATCCGCCGATAGTGACAGCACCATCGGTGCAACGCTTTTTCTCGGCCTGCCCGGCGCATTCTCCGCAGGTAACGACCTCAAGGATTTTGCCGCCTTCGCCTCGCAGGGCAATCTGGGACAGGAGGTGCTGTCGTTTCTGCGGGCGCTGACTATCGCGGAAAAACCGCTGGTCGCCGCAGTGGACGGCGTCGCGGTCGGCGTTGGAACCACGATGCTGCTGCACTGCGACCATGTGCTGGTGAGCGAACGGGCGAAGCTGTCGACGCCGTTCGTCAATCTGGCTTTGGTGCCGGAGGCCGCGTCCAGCCTGCTCGCCCCGCGCATTATGGGCCATGCCCGCGCCTTCGAGATGCTGGTGATGGGGCGACCGTTCGGGCCGGAGCAGGCTGTTGCAGCCGGCATCGCCAATGCCGTTGTCACCAGCGATGGGCTGGAGGCAGCCGCTTTCGCTGCCGCCGCAGAAATCGCCGCCAAGCCGCGTGAAGCTGTGCGTCTCTCGCGCCGGCTGATCAAGGGCTCTCCGGATGATATTCTCGCACGAATCGACGAAGAGGCGCTGCTGTTTGCCGAGCGCTTGCGTTCTGCCGAGGCGCAGAAGGCTTTCATGGCATTCCTCAACAAGGCAGGGTGAGACCAATGACCAAGACGCTTAAAAACAAGACCCTGTTCATCACGGGCGCATCGCGGGGCATCGGCCTTGCAATCGCTTTGCGTGCGGCAAAAGATGGCGCGAATATCGTGGTTGCAGCAAAGACAGCTGATCCCCACCCCAAGCTGGTGGGCACCATTTTCACGGCAGCCGCCGAGATCGAGAAGGCAGGCGGCAAGGCTTTGCCCTTGATGGTGGATGTGCGCGACGAGGAAAGCGTCAAGGCGGCCATGGCCAAAGCCGTCGAGACCTTCGGCGGCATTGATATCGTGATCAACAACGCTTCCGCCATCAATCTGGCGCGCACTACCGATATTGACATGAAACGCTATGACCTGATGAACCAGATCAACACGCGCGGCACCTTCATGGTGTCGAAATTTGCCATTCCGCATCTGATCAAGGCCGAGAATCCCCATATCCTGATGCTGTCTCCACCGCTTGACATGAGCGAGAAATGGTTCTCGCCGCATCTGGCCTATTCCATCGCCAAATATGGCATGAGCCTCTGCGTGCTGGGCCTCGCAGGCGAGTTGCGGAGCAAGGGCGTCGCCGTCAACGCACTCTGGCCCCGCACCACCATCGCAACGGCGGCGGTGAACAATCTTCTGGGCGGGGACGCGCTGATGAAAGCCTCGCGTACGCCCGAGATACTGGCGGATGCTGCGCATATGATCTTCACCACGCCGTCGAAGGAACTGACAGGCCAGTTCCTGATCGACGACACGTTCATGGTCTCGCGCGGCGTCACCGATTTCGACAAGTACCGTGTCGATCCCACCCAGCATCTTGCGCCAGATTTTTTTGTACCGTCCGACAGCAAGCCGCCAGTGAACTTGAAGGCTCTCCGCTGATTGCGTATGAGCGATCAGGCCATGCGGTAATGCATGCGGCCTGATCGGGAAGCAGCATGATCATCATCTATCATCCTCGTGCGGGCATCGACGCGGATCACGACTGCTTTGACCGCCATATGCTTGTATCGGGGAACCCTATTCCCGAGAACACATTGTGGATCGACCTTTTCGAGCCTACGCCCGAAGAGGACAGACTGGTGGAAGAGTTTCTTTCCATAGAAATCCCCACCAAGGATGAGATGAAGGACATCGAGCCTTCAAACCTGCTCTATGCCGAGAATGGTGCGCGCTACATGACGGCGCGGATTCTCTGCCGCTCCGATACCTCCATCCCCAAGCTGACACCGATCTCGTTCATCATCACCGACAAGGCGCTGGTCACAGTACGCTATGACGATCCACGCTCATTCGCGATGTTTTCAACCCGCGTGGGCAAGCCCGGGACGTGCAGTCCACAGCCAGAAGCCATCCTCGATGGACTGCTGGAGGCGGTGATTGACCGGGCGGCGGAGGTTCTGCGCAAGGTTGGCGATGAAATCGAGCTGACATCGCGCAGTGTATTCGAGACCGAGGCCGCAATTGCCGATCGCGGCAAGGGCTTCAACCGGGTCATCCAGAATCTCGGCCGTCATGGCGACCTGATCTCGAATGTGCGCGAAAGCATGGTTTCTCTGGAGCGGATGCTGCTGTATCTCTCCGCCAACATGAGCCGACCCAAGCGCGCCTCCGGCTTTCAGGCCGAGTGGCGTACCGCGATCCGCGACGTGCAATCCATAGAGGAGCATGCCGCTTTCCTGTCGAGCAAGATGCAGTTCGTGCTGGATGCGACGCTGGGCATGGTGAGCCTGGAGCAGAACCGCATCGTCAAGATCTTCTCGGTTCTCGCCGTCATCTTCATGCCACCGACGCTGGTGGCCTCGGTCTACGGCATGAATTTCAGAAAGGGCATGCTGGAGCTGGATTGGGAATACGGCTATGTCATGGCCCTGCTGCTGATGCTCTGCGCGGCGATTGTTCCCTATCTTTTCTTTCGCTGGAAGAAGTGGCTGTGATAGACTGAAGCCAATCAGGATATCGCCATGCGCCTTGCAACCCTCTCCTTCGCCGCCCTCATCATGCTCGCAAGTCTTTCGGGCTGCAGCAAATGCGATGTACCGACCTTTGGCTGGAAAAACGTCTGCTCGGACAAGACTGCGCGATAAGGCCCTCAACGTCATTGCGAGCGAAGCGAAGCAATCCAGTCTTTCGGTGTCGCAACCGAAGAAAATTGGGGCACTTGACGCTATACGTGCCGTCGCGAGGATGGATTGCTTCGCTGCGCTCGCAATGACGTTAGCGGTGATTTTTCAGAGGTTTATTAACGCCCCTCGCGCCTGCTCAGAAACGCCAGCTTCTCGAACAATCCCACATCCTGCTCGTTCTTGAGCAATGCGCCATGCAGCGGCGGGATAAGCTTGCGGGTGTCGCGCTCGCGCAAAGTCATCGCATCCACATCTTCCGAAACCAGCAGCTTCAGCCAGTCCAGCAATTCAGAGGTCGATGGCTTTTTCTTGAGGCCAGGCGTTTCGCGGACCGCGAAGAAAATCTTCAGCGCTTCCGAAACCAGCGCCTTCTTGATGCCCGGATAATGCACATCGACAATCTTGCCGAGCGTCTCCCCATCCGGGAACTTGATGTAATGGAAAAAGCACCGCCGCAGGAATGCGTCGGGCAGTTCCTTCTCGTTGTTCGAGGTGATGATCACGACCGGGCGCTTGGCAGCCTTCACGGTCTCTCCGGTCTCGTAGACATGAAACTCCATGCGATCGAGTTCCAGCAACAGATCATTGGGAAACTCGATGTCGGCCTTGTCGATCTCATCGATCAGCAGCACCGGGCGCTGGTCCGCCGTGAAGGCCTCCCAGAGCTTGCCGCGCTTGATGTAATTGCCAATATCCGAAACGCGCGGATCGCCAAGCTGGCTGTCCCTGAGGCGTGATACGGCATCGTATTCGTAGAGCCCCTGCGCGGCCTTTGTGGTCGATTTGATGTGCCAGGCGAGAAGCGGAGCCTCAAGCGCACGGGCGATCTCTTCGGCCAGTACGGTTTTGCCGGTGCCGGGCTCGCCCTTGATGAGCAGCGGGCGTTCGAGCGCGATGGCAGCATTGACCGCGATCCTGAGATCCTCGGTCGCCACATAATCCTTCGTACCTTCAAAGCGGTTGCGTGTGGTCACAATGGACGCCTTTCCCAGAAAACCATGCCGTAGAAGGAAAACACACGTTCTCCATGCTGGTTGATGCCCGTGTTGTAATGCCGCACAATGCCCCATCCCGGTCGCGAGGAGGAGACGCGCTTGTCGATGATGGCGGATGAATAGCGGATGGTGTCACCCGCAAAAACCGGCTTGATCCAGCGCAGGTTCTGGAAACCGCCGGAAGGACCGAGCCTCGCCGGACGCTCGCCGCGTTTCATGGCATTGATGGCCGCTTGCGTGCGGCTCTTGATCATCTGGCCCATCCAGGCCGCTCCGGTATGCCAGCCCGAGGCGATAAGACCGCCGAAGATAGAGCTTTTTGCCGCTGGCGGATCGATATGAAAAAACTGCGGATCGAAATCTTTCGCAAACCGGATGACATCGGCTTCGCTGAAGACGCTGCTGCCAAGATCAAGACGTTCGCCGATCACGAGGTCATCGAAGAACGGGATCGTATCTTGGCTGACGTCGTGAAATTCTGGCATATCCGCCATGGCAGGCGCGAAGGGCCGTGCCACGCAATCCGCCAGCCTTTCGCTGCCACGACGCCCGATCATGATCAGGTTGGTCTGCTCAAGCACCACTTCATCACGCTGGTTGAGGACATCGAAGCGGAAATTCACAAAACCACGGTCGGGCTTGGTCAGTGACGGGCGACGGTCGATCACATGGCGCAGGCCCCGCAAGGTATCACCCGCTTGCACGGGTTTGAGCCATTTGAGTTCTGAAACACCGGGCGAGCCCATGCTGGCCGTATCAAGAATGAAGCTGTCCGCCATCATGCGCATGTTCAGCGCTGCCGTGTACCAGCCGGAGGCAATCAGCGCCCCCGCCATGCTGGCTTTGGCGGCCTGAGCATCGACATGCATGGGCTGCGCATCGAACTCCCGCGCAAAAGCAAGCATCGGCTCGCGCTCGACAGTTACGGAACCGTAGGGTGTGGCAGAGCCGGGGAGGAAATCTTCGAGGAAGAGGGAAGGCATGGGTTTATGTTTGCAGTTGTGTTGGTGTTATGACCCGCAGCCCAAGCGCGGTTGCAGCCGCGGCTTGCTTCCGGTCCTGTGTGGCAATCGGCGCGTCCAGGCGATTGGCAAGGGCAAGATGGAGTGCGTCCGGCATTTTGAGCCCGAGGTCAAAGCGGCGCACCAAGCGCGTGGCCTGCGCGATATCTCTTGGCTCTGTCGTGACGCGCTGAGCGTTACGGTCGGTCCAATCATCCAGCAGCGACAAGATTTTCTCTGCCTCTTTTGCATCGATCTCGCTTTTTCTGACCCGGATCGACATAGCTGAACAGACTTCGCCAAAAGCGAAGTCGCTGACTATGGCCCGCTCGGAGACTCGGATCATTTCAAAGACCGCGTCAGATGTCAGTTCGGGAACGATAAAGGATACAAGAACGCTGGCATCGCAAAGCATATCAGTGATCGCTCTCGTCCCGCATCTCGCGTATCAACGATTCAGCAGATTGTTGCATTGGTGTGAAGCCCGCGCGCCGTTCCGCCAGCCATTTTAGCCCGTGTCGATCGGCCGGATCGATATCGAAGCCACTTACAGCCCGGACCTCAGCAACTGGCTTCCCATGTCGTGTAATAAGAACACGTTCCCCCGCTTGTGCGGCTTGGAGAAGAGCAGGCAATTGTGCTTTGGCTTGCGCCACGCTGACGGTGCGCATGGAATATCATCTCCCAATTAATTATAGTCATAATATATGGTCATAATTAATTGGGCAATGGGAAAGCAGATATGGATAAACAGGGAGGCATTAGAAAACCAAAGAAATGATCCATATGAACGGTGAAAGGGCAAACAAAATCAATGTTACACGCCCTATTTTTTGCTGCACCGAAGCCTGTGCCCAAGTGGTGGGTTTCGTTCGCTCAAGTTGTCTTTTGAATCGACGAAGACCATAGCCATCACCCGTTCGGCGCTCGAAACGTTGCCATCGGTAATAGAGTTTTGAAAAAAATCCCATCTAACAGGAGTTAGCCTCAAGTATTAAACCGGAAATGCATCACATCGCCATCGGCAACGACATATTCCTTGCCCTCAAGGCGGAATTTTCCAGCCTCGCGCGCGCCCGCCTCGCCCTTGCATGCGACATAATCCGCATAGGCAATCGTCTCGGAGCGGATGAAGCCTTTCTCGAAATCGGTATGGATGACGCCCGCCGCCGCTG
>JANNRX010000296.1:0-7174 GCA_031401875.1 Hyphomicrobiales bacterium
TTGGCAATGAGGCCGCAGTCGCCACTGCTGATTGGGTTACTTTGGGTGGCATTGCCGCAGGACATCTCAAATCCGGAGCAGCTACGATCATCGGCGCCTATGATCAGACGATGCTTGCCGCAGGTCAGATCGCTGACATGACGCTTGGTATGCGCATGAGGAACTACAGTTTCGACAAATACAAGACCAAGAAAAAAGAGGATGAAGCTGCAAAATCTATCGCTGTCAGCGTGCTGACAACGGATGTGGCCGGTGCAAAACGCACCATGAAATCCTGTGATGCCATTGCCCAGGGCGTCAATATCGCCCGAGAACTCGTCAACGAGCCGCCCAATGTTCTCAACCCGGTATCTTTCGCCAAGCAGGCCGCTGATCTTGCGAAACTGGGTGTCGAGGTCGACATTCTGGATCACAAGGCCTTGCAGAAACTCGGCATGCGGGCCTTGCTCGCGGTCGGGCAGGGGTCTCGCAATGAAAGCCGTGTCGCCATCATGCGCTGGAATGGTGCGAAATCAGCCAAGACCGCGCCCGTCGCCTTCGTCGGCAAGGGAGTGACTTTCGACACTGGCGGCATTTCGATCAAGCCGGCGGGCGGAATGGAAGACATGAAGGGCGATATGGCGGGTGCGGCCTGCGTCACCGGCCTGATGCATGCGCTGGCGGCGCGCAAGGCGAAGGTCAATGCGGTTGGCGTTATCGGACTTGTCGAGAACATGCCGGATGGCATGGCGCAACGGCCGGGCGATATCGTGACATCCATGTCCGGTCAGACAATCGAGATCATCAATACCGATGCCGAAGGCCGTCTGGTACTGGCCGATGTGCTTTGGCACACGCAAGCGGCCTTTAAACCGCAATTCATGGTGGATCTGGCAACGCTGACGGGCGCAATTCTTGTTGCGCTTGGACAGGAGCATGCGGGGTTGTTTTCAAACAACGACGCTCTGGCAGAGAAGATTACTGCGGCAGGCAAGAAGACGGGAGAGCGCGTCTGGCGCATGCCGCTTGATCCGGCCTATGACAAGATCATCGATTCAAAATTCGCCGATGTGAAAAACTCCGGAGGCCGCTTCGGAGGCTCCATCACCGCGGCGCAATTCCTGCAACGCTTTGTCAATGATTGCCCCTGGGCACATCTGGATATTGCCGGAACTGGCATGGCCTCTAACCAGACCGAGATCAACCGCTCATGGGGTTCCGGCTGGGGTGTAAGGTTGCTGAACCAGATGGTGGCTGATCATTATGAAGATCAATGAATCAATGTGATACATGGAAATTCTCTTCTATCACCTTCAAAATTCACCGCTTGAACATACGCTTCCGTCCCTGCTGGAAAAAACCTTGCAGCGGGGCTGGAAGGCCGTGGTGCGGGCCTCATCGGATGAACGTCTGAAAGCGCTTGATGATCACTTGTGGACATACAGTGATGATGGCTTTTTGCCGCACGCCCGTGTCGGGGACGCCGATCAAGAAGCGCATCCGATCATCCTCTCCCTCACCGATATTCGCTATAACGATGCCGAGGTCATGTTTGCCGTCGATGGCGCGGATCTGCCCCAGACGGACGGCTGGTCACGCGCTGTCCTGATTTTTGACAGCAAGGATGATGAAGCCTTGCAAAAAGCCCGCCTCGCCTGGAAAACCGTCAAGGCACAAGACCACGAGGCAACATACTGGCGACAGAATGATGCCGGTCGCTGGGAGAAGCAGGCCTAAATTCTAGAGTGATGTCGAAGCCTGGCCATCACGGTGACGGAAACGGTTCACCTCTAGCATAAACAAGAGAAACAAGTGGCGGAGAGAGTGGGATTCGAACCCACGGTGGAGTTCCCCCCACGGCGGTTTTCAAGACCGCTGCCTTAAACCACTCGGCCATCTCTCCTGCGCAACAGCCATTGCCTTTAAACTGCCCGTTTTGCAACACCCCTTGATCAGGAAATGAAATCAGACTTGTTGCGTGTCGCGCCAGTTTTTATGCCATTGTCTATCAGTACCCTGGAGAGAATGTTACCATGCTCAAAAGAATTGCATCATGCGTTGCTGCACTGGCCTGTATTGCTACCTTCACTCCCGCTCACGCAGAGGTTCTGGATAGTGCCGGCATCAGAAAGTTGGTTACCGGACGGACAATTTACCTTGCAGCGCCACTTGGGGGAGAATTTCCGCTGAACTATCGTCCCGATGGCACCGTGACCGGTGATGGAACGGCTGTCGGCCTGGGGCGTTTTCTTGCAGCGAAGGAAACAGGACGCTGGTCGGTTTCCGGCGATTTGCTCTGCCAGCAGTTTCCCACCTGGAACAAAGGCGCAAGGGTCTGTTTCACGCTTGAACGATTGGTTGATGGCAAAATCCGCTGGGTTCAGACCAATGGCGATCAAGGGCTCGCACGGCTTGGCAACTGACCGCTTGGCTAATCTTCCTCGGCCAGTCTTCAATGCCGCAATCTTGACACATTCGGGCTCGTTAAGCGGATTTTAAGTGTGATTGACAGAGAATTTTGACCTTGCGATGTATTTTAACAATGCGGTAAACCGTATTGAAGATAGTGATATTTGTATCATCATCTTTGAGTTCATACGTGCCTCCGGCCATCCGGGGCCTGGGCGGGATTTTCGGATGATGATGCAACGGGTCCTGAATGTTGCGTATTTCCCGGTGAGTTCCATGTCGTTTGCTTCTTTTGGCCGTTTTGCAGGCCTTTCGGCCCTTGTTTTGCTCGTGGCCAATTGTGCTTCAGAGCCAACGGGCAAACAGCGCACACTTTCCGCCCAGAATCAGCGTGAAATCGGCGCTTTCTCAGACAAGAGAAAATATGGCAACGCCAGCCCGCGTGTTGTCGCGGATAACCAGCCTGTTCCAAAAGGCGGCGGTCGTGACCACGTAGGCAAGCCCTATCAGGTGGCTGGACGTTGGTATACGCCACGCGAAAACAGCGGATATTCTGCCTCTGGACAATCCTCCTGGTATGGAGATGCTTTCCATGGTCGCAAGACCGCCAATGGCGAGATCTATGACAAAAATTCCTACACAGCGGCCCATCCGACGATGCCACTGCCGAGCTATGCCCGCGTAACGAACGCGACCAATGGCCGTTCCATTATTGTTCGTGTGAATGACCGTGGGCCGTTTCATGGTGGGCGCATCATCGATGTGTCGGAGCGTGTGGCCCATGCTCTCGAGTTCAAGCACCTGGGCACGGCGCGGGTGCGCGTGGATTACGTGCAGCGTGCCAGCACAATAGGCAGCGATGATCGCAAACTCGTGGCCAGTCTTAGGACAGATGGACAATTGGCACAGCTTCCTGGCGGCTCGACGCCCATACCTTCCCAGCAACCGATTCTGGTGGCAAGCGCGGCGCCTGTTCCAGTCAGTTCCACGCCTGTGCCTGCAGAGCGTCCTGCCATTGCCGTTGCTGCTCCTGCAACAGCTTTCGCGCCTTCGCTTGCCGCGAGCCAGTCAACACCGTCAATTCAGCCCGCAGCGTTCAATAGCGACAGTGCGCTTGTCGCCCAATCGGCCCCTTTGCGACGCTCCGTCCCGCTTCCTCCAGAACGACCGTTTGATCTGGGCACCATTCCGGGTGCAGGCACGCCGATTGACCGTGTGAACAATGGTCAGATCACACCTGCGGGCGTGCGTACAACATCGCCCTCCATCGGATCTGCTCCGCAACCTCGGCCAGACCGTGTTGCTGCGGTCTATTATGCGCCGGATGAGGGTTTTAGCGCTGTCTTCGGTGGCAAGGATCCCATGCGCCTGCTCAAGACCGGGCGCTTTGATGCAACAACCCGGCACAAGCCAGTGAAAGCCCGCTGAGCCTGCTCTGGCTGGTTCACGGATCTGAATGGTTTCACGCTTGCTATGTAAAACCACGGGCTTGTGCGAACGGCGTGACTCTTTTATGCCTTCATCATGAAGCGCATCGGCCTTTACCCTGGATCCTTCGACCCGCTGACCAATGGGCATCTGGATATGCTCAAAGCGGCCTTTGGCATGTTTGATCATGTCGTCGTGGCCATTGGTGTGCATCCTTCAAAGGCACCATTGTTCTCGCCGGAAGAACGGCTTGAAATGATCATGGAGGCAGGAAAGCCTCTGGCCATACGTGCCGATGTCACCTTTGAAGTGCGCATGTTTGACACTCTTGTCACCCATTTTGCCAAAGAGGTTGGTGCAACGGCCCTGATCCGCGGCCTGCGCGACGGTACTGATCTTGATTATGAAATGCAGCTCTCCGGCATGAATGGCGCATTGTCGCCCTGGCTTCAGACCGTGTTTTTTCCGGCCTCTCCAGCGGATCGTCATATCACGGCCACTCTCGTCCGCCAGGTCGCAGCCATGGGCGGTGATGTGACGCCGTTCGTACCCAAATCCGTTGCCAGGCTTCTGGCGAAGAAATTCAAGAAAAACCGGTAATCGTGTTCGATGGAGACCACAATGAGAAAGACCATTCTTGCAGCAACAGCGCTTGCCATGTCCCTGGGTGTGGTCCTGTCAGCGGATACTGCATTCGCACAGGCGGCACTCGATCCACAAAACACCATTTACCTTGATCTGAAGGACGGCCGGGTGGTCATCAAACTGCGGCCTGATCTTGCTCCCAAGCATGTGGCGCAGGTCAAGGCGCTGACAAAGCGCGGCTTTTATAACGGCATCGTGTTTCACCGTGTCATCAACGGCTTCATGGCCCAGACCGGCGACCCGACCGGCACGGGTACGGGTGGTTCAGACCTTCCCAATATTGCGGCTGAATTCACCAGAGAGCCCTACAAGCGCGGTTCCGTGGGCATGGCGCGCTCGCAAAGCCCCAATTCCGCCAATTCGCAATTCTACCTCTGTTATGAGGGCTGCGGCAGCCTGACAGGCCAATATACGCTGTGGGGAGACATCGTCTCCGGCATGGAATTTGTCGACAAGATCAAGAAGGGGTCCGATTCCCAGAACGGACAAGTGACAAACCCTGACAAGATCATCCGCATGCAGTTGATGGCGGATGCAAAGTAAACATCCTGTTGCGGATGAATGATGCTCCTATCATGGCAGGATTCGTAGCACATAAGGGGATCGCGACAATCGTCATTGTCGCATTTTCTGTCTGCGCTTCCCCATCCGCAAATGCGCAGACTATCGATCACCGGAGCCGAATTGGCCCCTTTCTCGGGGATTGTGTCAATCGCTCCCTGCTACTTCATGACACAAACCATAGCGGCCACCGTGAGGTCACGTTCACGCTGTCGTTTCGCAGCAATGGCACAATCTTCGGTGAACCGCGGCGGAGCTTCTCGTTTCCGGAGGCGCTAGGGCACGAGCAGCAGCGGTTTATCGCCGATATTGCACGATCAATCGTATCCTGTGCGCCTTTGCCCTTCTCAAAAGAGCTGGGGAGCGCTATGGCCGGTCGCCTTTATCATTTTCGTTATCGATTGAAACCCAAGCAGGAACTGCGCGCATGAGCAAGCCAGAAGATACCCTTATCCTTGAAACAACCAAAGGCCGCGTGGTCATTGCCATGCGCCCTGATCTTGCACCCGGCCATGTTGCCCATATCAAGAAGCTGGTGGGAGAGAAGTTCTACGATGGCATCGTCTTCCACCGTGTGATCGATGGCTTCATGGCGCAGACCGGCTGTCCTGATGGCACTGGCATGGGTGGTTCCGATTATCCCGATATCAAGGCTGAATTCAACGCCGAGCCGCATGTCCGCGGCATCTGCTCCATGGCGCGTTCGCAGAATCCGAATTCCGCGAATTCGCAATTTTTCATCTGCTTCGATGATTCCAGCTTCCTCGACAAGCAATACACCGTTTGGGGCAAGGTCACCGAGGGCATGGAAAATGTCGACAAGATCAAGCGCGGCGAACCCGTGCGTGGCCCTGACAGCATCACAACAGCCCGCATGATGGCCTGATCCGAAATTTGTTTCACTGATTAAATGGAACCCGCCTGACATGATCAGGCGGGTTCTTTTGTTTGAAAAAGAAGCACAGAATCGGATGGCAGCACTTAACAAGTTTTGAATCCCAAGACGTGGATTCCACGGAATTTTGCTACCGCGCCTTTGCCAAGCCCCAAGCTTTCTCGCTGTTTGGCCCCTCAAACCCCGCCCTTGCGTGATACTCGCAAGCTCTGGGTAAGATTTCTCCCCCCTAGATCACGCATGCGCCAGAAGGCGTGAGTTGAAAGCCGGGGACAAAGGACTTCCGGTGGCAAAAGAACGGGGTGTTCAAATGGCAACTGCCAAGAAGGTTATCCTCAACGTGCTGGGCACGGACGGGGATGACACATTAAAGAATACAGGAGCTGTCGAAATGATTTCGGGCGGTGCCGGCCTTGACAAGCTGGTGTTTGAAGAAGGAACGCGCGGCATCAACGTCAATCTGGCGACGGGTGCTCTGACGGATTCCTTCGGCAACAGGGACACGATTGCCCTGGTGGAAACCGCAACGGCGACAGGAACAGTGAAAGTCTCCAGCGTTGAAATCATCATCGGTACAAGCTTCAACGATACGATCACAGGCTCCGCCCAGACCGATTATCTGGTTGGCGGGGCTGGCAATGACAGACTTTCAGGGGGTGCTGGCAGCGATGAGCTTTACGGCGGTACCGGAAACGATGTCCTCAACGGCGGTGATCAGAGTGATTATCTCGTCGGTGGTACTGGCAATGACACTATCAACGGCGGCAACGGCTTTGACCTTGTTGATTATTCCGATGAAGGTGGCACTTTCGGTATTACGGTCAACCTGGCCAAGAGCACGGCAACCGATACCTATGGTGGTACTGACAGACTGATCAGCGTCGAGCGCATCCGCGGCACAGAGCTTGTTGACAAGCTGACCGGCAACGGTGTGGCCAACCTGTTTGAAGGCGGCGCAGGCAATGACGTGCTCGATGGCGCAGGCGGAGATGATCTGCTCTGGGCGGGTTTCGGCGATGACAAGCTCATCGGCGGCACAGGCAACGACCAGCTGGTTGGTGGCCGCGGTGCAGACCAGCTCGATGGCGGCACCGGCATTGACGTGGCAGATTACTCGCTCGATGCGGGCTGGCACGGCGTTGCTGTCAATCTGACCACGGGTCTTGCAGAAGACACCTGGGGCGATGTTGATACGCTTAAGAACGTCGAGAACGTGGTTGGCAGCGAGTTTGCCGACTGGTTCATGGGCAATGCCTC
>JANNRX010000297.1:0-9018 GCA_031401875.1 Hyphomicrobiales bacterium
CCGACGCCACTTTCTCCCGTAATCAGCACGGATGCTTCTGACGCGGCCACCTGTTGCGCCAGTTTGACAACCCGTTCCATGATCGGGTCACGAAAAATGAACTCCATCTTCTCGCGACTGACGGCTTCGAGAACCGCCGCAATCAGCTCCGGGTCTGGCGGCAGTGGGATGTATTCCTTTGCGCCGGCCTGAATAGCAGCGACGGCAGCCCGTGCATCCGTACCGGTGCCGCAGGCGACGATGGGACTTGCCATTCGCTCCTGCTCCATCGCATCAGCCAACAGGCGAATGTTCAAAGCGACATCCACCATGAGCAAATCGGCACCGCGCCCGGCACGCAAATGGTTGAGCGCACCTTCAATGCCATCGACCTGAGCCACCTGAGCACCGCGATCACGTGCGATTTTTGCGGCGGTGATCAATTCGCCTTTCAATGTCCCGACAATCAGCAATCGCATGTCAGTTCTCCAGGGTTCGCCGATCAACGCTCGGTCTTGATGATTTCTGTCATGGTCACGCCGAGTTTGTCTTCCACCACGACAACCTCGCCACGGGCCACAAGTCGGTCATTCACATAGATGTCGATCGCTTCACCAACGCGCCGATCCAGCTCCAGAAGCTGGCCAGGTGCGATCTTGAGAAGTTGCGAGACTTCCATTCGGGTTTTGCCAAGGACAGCGGAAATATTGACGGGAACATCGAGAACCTGCTCAAGGTCCGCCGCCGTCTTTGGACCACGCGTCATGGCATAGTCGTTACGGGTCTCTGAAGCGGATGAAAGGCTCGCGCTGTTCAGATCCGGCAGATTGAGGTCATTGTCCATTGTATCACTCCACTGCTTTGGTTCACATTGTTAACGCGTGGCAAGAGCTCGGCTGACGCCCGCCGCAATTGCTTGTTCCACATGGTTGCGATCACGGATGATACCGCCATCGGCCCATTCGATACGCACATCGCCCGGCGGAATCTCTGGTTCACCCATGATGATCAGCCGGCCTTCAAAGCCGCGTTCCCGTGCAATTGCGTTGAGTGTTTCTTTCGCCGGATCGACCAGCTCCGGTGCAATACGGACAGCAACATGCGGGTGCCCGCGCAAGTCATCAAAGATTTCGCGCGCCACGATCGCGATCATGGCCAGTGGTTTCTCCTCCAGGATCCTGCCGGCCATCTTGACCGAAAAGTCATGCGCGAAGCGGATCGCCTCTTCTGACGCCATGGCCTGGATTTCTTCCAGATCATGGCGAAGCTGTTCCAGCGCCATCGAAACCGATTCCATGGCGCGGGCAAGCCTCGCCGTTTCCTCATCGGTGGCTGCGGTTTTACCTTCGAGGAAAGCCTCGTTGCGCGCGGCGCTCACGGCTTCAGCAAGCAGGTGCTGATGCTGCAAGATCGTAATCACCGGTTCCTGCTTTTCGAGCGGAACCATGCGGCTGGCCGTTTCGGGAAACGCGCGCTGGACGATGAATTTGACGGCGCTCATCAATACACCAGCTCGTCTTCAGCGCGGTTCTTGGAGATCATGATATCACCCTTGGCGGCGAGATCCTTGGTCAGCATCACCATTTTCATCTGCGCATCATCGACATCTTTCAGACGGACGGGACCAAGACTGCCCATTTCATCCTCAAGGTTGCGGGCCGCACGGTTTGACATATTGCCAAGGAAGAACGTGCGTGCCTGCTCGGATGCGCCTTTGAGTGCCATGGCCAGCGTGTCTTTTTCGACACCTCTGAGCAGCGTCTGCACACTGGCGGGATCAAGCTTGACGAGATCATCAAAGGTGAACATCAGCGAGCGGATGCGCTGGGCGCTTTCACGGCTACGCTCATCCAGCGAAGTCAGGAAGCGACTTTCCGTCTGGCGGTCAAAGGAGTTGAAGATTTCCGCCATCTGCTCATGGGAATCCCGACGGCTGGACATCGAAAGATTCGAGATGAACTCGCTGCGGAGCGTTTCCTCGATCCGCTCGAGCACTTCTTTCGAGACCGCCTCCATCTTCAGCATGCGCTGCACGATGTCCATGCCAAAATCATCGGGCAGGATAGCCAGGACGCGCGCTGCCTGATCAGGTTTGACCTTGGAAAGAACCACGGCAACGGTTTGGGGATATTCATTCTTGAGGTAATTTGCCAGAACGATATCCTGCACGTTGGACAGCTTCTGCCACATGTTGCGACCAGCCGGGCCGCGGATCTCGCTCATGATCAGTTCGGCACGGTCTTTGGGAAGAAGTTTGCCAAGCAGGGCTTCCGTCCGGTCAAAGTCGCCTGTGACAGCACCGGATGACGACATTCTGGAGACAAAATCGCTGATCAGGGTTTCGACCATGCCTGAATCAATCGAACCAAGCTGGCTCATGGCCAGCGAGATGGCACGAATTTCATCATCGTCGAGCAGCGGCCAGACCTTGGCACCATGCTTTTCGCCCAGAACCAGCATGATGATCGCAGCCTTTTCATGGCCGGACAGGCCACGCGGGCGCGCACTCCCTCCCGCTGTCATCAGCGAGCGTTCCGAGGAAACTGTGTCTGAAACTCGTGCCATTGTTCTTGCTTTTCTGTCTTAACTCGGACCGTGAATCCATTGACGCAGGATCGCCACAGTTTCTTGCGGATTCTGCGTAGCAACCTCACCGACTTTCTCGATGGATCGCGCCTGAAGAGCACCGCTGATCTGGCTCATCTCGATCATCTGTTCCGTTGCAGTCGGGGGCTCAATCAGGCCAGTGCCTGCAAGAGCAGCAGCAGAAGCAGAAGGGGCCGCAACGGCAACCATCTTGCCATCGGGAGCCTTGATCATCACCGTCTTGACGTCTTTGTCGACGCTGTTGAGTGTCGCCATGAACGGGCGGACAACAAACAGAAAGACAAAAACAGTTACCAGTCCAAGAACGCCCAGTTCCAGCATGCGGAAGGTGTCATCTTTCGAAAAGCTGAAGAGCCGTTCGAACATCGACAATTCCTTGACTTCCTCAACTGTCGGCGCTTCGGCAAAGCGCAGGTTGATAACTTCGATCAGATCGCCACGGCGCTGGTCATAACCAATGGACGAGCGCACCAGCGCTGTGATGCGGTCCAGATCCTCTTGCGCACGAGGCTGATAATCCGGCTGGCCGTTGGCGGCGCGAGCGTAGGAACCATCGACAAGAACGGCCACCGAAATACGCTTCAACCGACCGCCTTCGATCATTTCAGTACGGGTGGTTTTGGATATTTCGTAATTGACGGTTTCTTCGTTCTTTTGGGAAGCGTCGCGCGTTCCGTTGCCGCCACCCTGGCCCTGGGCACCGGGCAATTCATTGCCGACGGTGACTTGCCCGTCCTTGGCTTCATTCGACTGGTTGTTCTCGTTGCGTGTCTGGGTCGAGCGAACCACACGGCTTTCAGGATCAAAACTCTCCTGGGTCTGCTGGATGCGGTTGAAATCCATTTCGGCGGCAACCTGCACCCGTGCCCGGCCACGGCCCACCACGGAGGCCACGATATCCTCAACCTGCTGGCGCACACGGCGCTCGTAGCTCTGCTGCTTTTCAGCCAAGGCCCCTGCCACATCCGTGCTGTCTCCGGCACCATCGGCAAGCAGACGCCCGGCTTCATCGACGATGGAAATACGGTCGGCCTTGAGGCCCTCAACCGCTGATGCCACGAGATGCCGGATGGCACGGACCTGGCCGGCATCAAGCTCGCCACGGACTTTCAGTACGATAGAGGCACGGGCCTCCTTCTTCTCGCGCTGAAACAGTTGCTTGTCGGGAAGTGCCAGATGCACCCGTGCATTCTGAACCCGGTCAATGGAGCGGATGGTGCGGGCGAGTTCGCCTTCGAGGGCGCGAAGCTGGTTCACGTTCTGCACGAAGCTGGTGGCTGAAAGCGAATCTGTCTTGTCGAAAATTTCGTATCCGACGCCACCGCCTTGCGGCAGGCCCTTGCCAGCGAGTTCCATACGAAGACGCAGCGATTGATCCTTGGGGACCAGAACCGTGCCACCATCATTGCGCAATTCGTATTTGATGCCGCGCTGATCCAGTTCCTTGGCGACAGCTGTGGAATCCTGCAACGTCATCTCGCTGAACAAGGTGGTCATGGCTGGTGCAGTCACGCGCATGATGATGAACGCGAAAAAGCCCATGAGACCAATCGCCACCACGCCCATTGCAATCAGCTTTTGGGGTCCAAACCGCTTCAGAACTTCTAGAACGCCATTCACGAGAGGAAACGCCCTTCACTGGACTGGATGCCACAGACACTTGAAGGGCAGGTAGGTTCCACCCCTCACTGGGCAGAAATTGCCGGGTTTATGGTTACCACGAAGTTAAGCGGTTGGGATTCAATCACATTTTCGCGATGAAAAATGTGGATCTGCGGTTAATCAGCGGGAAAGTTGCGCTTTTGCCACGGCTGTCTGCGCATTTGCCCGGATGATATCCCAGTTGCGGGCGGCGATATCCTTGTTTCCAGCAATCCACGAACCGCCCACAGCGGTGACATTGGCAAGTGCAAGATAGGCGCTCATCGAATCAAGGCTGATGCCGCCTGTCGGTACGAAGTGAAAATCGGGCATGGCCTGACCGACAGCAGCCAGCATGCCGCGTCCGCCCACGACTTCGGCGGGGAACAGTTTCAGGAACGAAAGGCCATCAACCCTTGCCAGTTCCATTTCAGTGGGTGTTGCAACGCCTGGCAGGTAAGCCATGCCATGCTTTGCCGCAGCGGCTGCCACCGCAGGCACAAATCCCGGCGAGACGAGGAAAGAAGCCCCGGCCGCGATGCAGGCTTCCGCCTGGGCTGCATCGCGTACTGTCCCTGCACCAAGCAACATATCGGGGCGCGATGCCGCGACCGCTTTCAAGGCCTCCATCGCGCCATCGACCCTGAGCGTGATCTCGATGGCTGGAAGGCCGCCTGCAATGAGCGCATCGGCAAGAGCAAGGCCATCATGCGCGCCTGAGACGGTGACGACGGGCATTACGCCGAGTGGTTGCAATCTGGCAGCGAGGTCTTTTGCATCCAGTTTCATGAGCAGCACTCTTTCTACGAAGCAACAAAGCGGCGCCTCAAGCCTGCGCCAGTTGATAATCCTTGATATCGGCGAATGTTATGGCGGGCCAGCGCTCCTGATCATACTTCAACGAAAAAGCCGTCGAGGCCATGAAAACGGGTGCGCCATCGAGATCTGTCGAGATCGACGAGCCATTGGCATCCATGAACTTGCGCATGTCCACGTCATCCTTGCTGCTGATCCAGCGGCAGATTGAAAAGCGGGTCTGGTCGTAATCAATGGGCAGGCTGTATTCGGAGGCAAGACGCACCTTGAGAACGTCAAGCTGCAAGGCACCAACAACGCCCACGATGGCTTGCGACCCGTCGGTGGGCAGGAATACCTGAACAACGCCTTCTTCTGCCATCTGCTGAAGCGCCTCCCGGAGCTTCTTGGCCTTCATCGCATCCTGCAACTTGACCCGGCGCAGGATTTCGGGCGCGAAGCTCGGAACGCCCCGGAAGACAATATCCTCGCCTTCGCTCAGCGTATCGCCAATGCGCAAGGTGCCATGGTTGGGAATACCGACGACATCGCCCGCATAGGCCTCTTCCGCCAGTACCCGGTCACGCGCAAAGAAGAATTGCGGCGATGTCAGGCTCATGCTCTTGCCGGTTCGGACCAGCTTGGCCTTCATGCCGCGTGTGAGTTTGCCGGAGCAGACTCGCATGAAAGCAATACGGTCACGGTGATTGGGGTCCATGTTCGCCTGAATCTTGAAGACGAAGCCTGTCATTTTCTCTTCATTTGCGGCGATCATGCGTTGCGCCGAGGCCTGTGCACGAGGCGGCGGAGCGTATTCACCCAGCGCATCGATCAGATCGCGGATGCCGTAATCGCGCAGGGCGGACCCGAAAAAGACCGGCGACAGGTGGCCTTCAAGAAAAGGCTGCAACTCAAAGGGGCGGCAAGCCTGGGTGGCAAGACCAAGCTCTTCGCGGAAGGCGGCGATTTCAGTTGCAGGCAGCAGCTTGTCGAACAGCGAATCCTCCGGTCCATTGACCTTGATGACATTATCCTTGTCGCGTTGACGGACGTGATGATGGCGCAGGTCATAGGTACCCGAAAAGCTTTTTCCCCTGCCGACAGGCCAGTTCACCGGGACCGTATCGAGCGCCAGCGTCTTTTCGATCTCATCAAGCAGATCAAAGGTGTCGCGGGCCTCCCGGTCCATTTTATTGATGAAGGTGACGATGGGGATATCGCGCAGGCGGCAGACTTCGAACAGCTTGCGCGTCCGCGCCTCGATGCCCTTCGCGGCATCGATCACCATGACGGCGCTATCGACCGCGGTCAGCGTCCGATAAGTGTCTTCGGAGAAGTCTTCGTGACCGGGCGTGTCCAGCAGGTTGAACACACGCCCGTCATATTCGAAGGTCATCACGGATGTGACCACGGAAATACCGCGATCGCGTTCGATGCTCATCCAGTCCGAACGGGTGTTCTGCCGGTCTTTCTTGGCTTTGACTTCGCCCGCAAGCTGAATCGCGCCGCCAAACAGCAGCAGTTTTTCGGTCAGTGTGGTCTTGCCGGCGTCCGGGTGCGAGATGATCGCAAAGGTACGACGTTTGGCAGCGGGAGAGGTTGAATCAATGGCCATGACAGGCGCGTTTAGCAGGGCCGGGGCGATCTAAGAAGCCCTCATGTTCGGGAACTTGCCAGAACTTGCGCAAGAGGCTTGCTTATCGACGCCAATACCCCACATTGGCATCAGAACTGGAGAGGCTAGATGCTGGAAGACGTTGCCCCACAAAACCAGAGTGTCCTGATCAAGGACACGACAATGCAAGGCTTCAAGCAGGATGTCATCGATGAATCGATGAACCAGCCGGTTCTGGTTGATTTCTGGGCACCCTGGTGTGGCCCGTGCAAGCAATTGACGCCGGTGATCGAGAAGGTCGTCAAAGCCGCCAAAGGCAAGGTCAAGCTGGTCAAGATGAACATCGACGAGCATCCCCAGATCGCGGGTCAGCTCGGTGTGAAGTCGATTCCAGCCGTTTTCGCCTTTCAGCGCGGGCAGCCCGTTGATGGTTTCATGGGCGCACTGCCTGAAAGCCAGGTGAAGAGCTTCATTGAACGCCTTGTTGGTTCAGTCGGGCCCGCTCCGATCGATGAAGTGATTGCGGCTGCCGAAAAAAGCGTCGTCGAGAATGATCTTTCGCAGGCCGCGGAACTCTATGCCGCAGCACTGGCAGAGGATGACAGCAACGCCAGGGCCATGGGCGGGCTCATCAAGGTCTATGTGAGCATGGGCATGACCGAACAGGCCAAGCAAATGCTCGGTGCGGTCAAACCTGAGATGCAGAATGATCCGGCCATCGCAAGTGCGCGTGCGGCTATCGATGCCTCGGAAGCGGCCGCAGCACTCGGTGATACTGCGGAGTTGCATGCAAAGGTTGAGGCCAATCCCGATGATCATCAGTCGCGGCTTGAACTGGCCATCGCGCTTAACGCGAACGGACAGAAAGACGAGGCTGTCGACCATCTCATCCTGATCATCAAGAAGGACCGGACATGGAACGAGGATGGTGCGCGCAAGCAGTTGCTGCAATTCTTCGAAGCCTGGGGCTCTGATGACGATGCAACCGGAGCGGGGCGACGCAAGCTCTCCGCTGTGCTCTTTCGCTGAAATACCCGCTTTAACGGACACGGACTGACTGATGGCCAGCAACATCTCGTATACGGGTCCGGAGGCAATGCCGGAGATCCTGCCGATTTTCCCGCTTGGCGGCGCATTGTTGCTGCCGCGTGGCCAAATGCCGCTCAATATCTTTGAACCGCGCTATATGGCCATGATCGATCACGCCATGTCCACGCACAGACTGATCGGCATGATCCAGCCCAATCCAGATATGGATGATGCAGGCTCGCTTTATCAGGTGGGCTGTGCAGGGCGCATCACTCAGCTCGCGGAAACCGGCGATGGCCGTTATATCCTGACGCTGACAGGCATCGCCCGCTTTCGCAGGCTGGAAGAGAAAACCACTCGCATGTCGTTCTTGCAACATGCCGTCGACTGGATGCCTTTCGCATCAGATTACCTGCCTCGCTTTGGTGAAGACGAGGTGGATCGCCCTTCCGTCATGAAGGCGCTGAAGGATTTTTCCAAAGCCAATGATGTTCCGGTGGACTGGAGCAGCGTCAAGGATGCGCCCAATGAAGCGCTGGTCAATGCCCTATCCATGATGTGTCCTTACGGAGTACGCGAGAAACAGGCGCTGCTTGAAGCGACGGATCTCAAGGCTCGGGGAGAGATGCTTGTTGCCATCACCGAGATGGAGCTTGCCAAAGCCGCTGGTGGCGGCGATACCACATTGCAGTAATCGCAAATTTCTTGCGTCTCATTGTGCATGATAAATGGTGCTGACCCGGAATGAGCGACTCACAACCCTCTGATCAAGCGTCCACATACCATGATGGCGGAAGGTCCCGCAGCCTCGGCGTGGATATCAAGCTTCTGGAATTGTTGGTCTGCCCTGTGACCAAGGGCCCTCTGGATTACGATGCCGTGCGGCAGGAGCTTGTCTCGCGTTCTGCCAAGCTCGCTTATCCGATCCGCGATGGCATTCCCATCATGTTGCCGGATGAGGCGCGGCAGCTGTAACAGTTCTGTCAATCTTCTCCCCTTGTGGGCCCTGCATCAGCATTGTGCGTCCTTCGAGGCTCGCTATGCTCGCACCTCGGGAAGAGGAAAATTGCGTTTTGAAAAACTCAATGTGTCTCATCCTGAGGTGCGACGCAGCGCAGCGAAGGAGCCTCGAAGGACGCACAACGCTTATGCAACAGTCACCTTCAGGAAGAAGAAACGCTCATGGTCAAGTCGCTTTCAATTTGCTGGGCGATTTTCTTGCACTCAGCCCTTTACCGGCATGCCACCACTGGCCTTTGAGTACCACGCCCTCCGAGACGATCCGCTGGCGACCGGTTATGTGCTCTCCGGTGGTATCAACATAGTCGAATGCCCCTTCCTTGACGCTGAGA
>JANNRX010000298.1:0-5789 GCA_031401875.1 Hyphomicrobiales bacterium
GATGAAGCGGATGCCATGCTTTTCGTAAGCGGCGCGCAAGCCATCGCGCATATCATCATCGAAGCCGCGCAGGATATTGTCACCCCGGTAGATCAGCGTCACCTCGGCTCCAAGGCCAGCAAAAAGCCCTGCGAATTCCACCGCGATGTACCCGGCACCTGCAATGACGATGCGCTTGGGAAATTCCGGCAGATCAAAGGCTTCATTGGAGGATATCGCATGTTCAACGCCTGGCAGATCATGCGGAAGATTGGGCTGTCCGCCGGTCGCGATCAGGATGTGCCTGGCACTGATGCGCTGTCCGTCATGGACGATCCGGACAGTATGTGCATCGTCGAGAACGGCACGGCTTTTCACGACCGTGACACCAGCCTTCTCCTGTGTGGAGGTGTAAATGCCTTCGAGGCGGGTGATTTCGTTGTCCTTGGCGCGAACCAGTGTCGGCCAGTCAAAGCGGGGCTCAGGCACACTCCAGCCAAAGCCGGCGGCATCTTCGAAGGCATGTCGGAAGCGGGAGGCATAGACCAGCAACTTCTTGGGTACACAACCACGAATGACACAGGTGCCACCCATGCGGAACTCCTCCGCGAGCATCACCTTCGCGCCGTGCCCCGCCGCGATTCGCGCTGCGCGAACACCGCCAGAGCCACCGCCGATAACAAACAGATCAACATCATTATGGGACATGGAGGGGCGCTTTCCGGCTTTGGGTAGACAAAGGAGATAGTCTCTGGCGGTCCGGCTTACAATGCGGTTGCGCTACCTGACGAGTCTTGTGCAAGCTCACGATTGAGTGTGATGAAACCCACCGCCGAGGCGGCGATGGCTGCAATCCACCAGGCCTGCCAGGCACCGTGGCTGACAAAACCAACACCGAAGATGACCGCAATCCAGGTCAGCAGGAACGGTTGCAACAGAGGTGCGGCCCGCCCGACGGCGCGAAACAGGCAAAGGACCAGGATCGAGGCCAGCACGGCGCCAACAAGTCCAAGCTCGACCCAGAGCTGCAAAACGGCATTGTGAGGGTGGCTGGCACCCAGCAAGGTCACGCGCGCAGCCGGGATTTCCTGCGCCACGGGCGCTTTCTGCATCTCGAAACTGGAACCGAAGCCATTGCCAAGTAGCCAGCGTTTTTGCGCAACGGCCTCGAAACTCAGCCAGATATTCACTCGGTCATCGGAATGGGCACCCTCCAGGACTTTGTGGAAGCCCTGTCCCAGAAGCTGGCTCGAAAGCGTTCCTATGAATGGTGATACGGCAAGCATCAGCAGAACCAGGATCACCCCCATTTTGCGAGTCAGGACGGGGAAAAACCAGGCGATGGGTAATATCAGCATGCCGATGAAAAGCGCCAGAACGGCCGCACCACTTTCTCCAACGCCGATGGCAAGGGCGAGGGGTGCAAGCAGGATCAGTAAACCCCACTGCCTCCGTGCGATGATGAGTGCCAGCACCGGCCAGAGCAGGAGCATCATGGTCACGATGGCGCGGTTATAGCTGTAGTCAGTGGCCCGTCCGCCCGTCAGCTTGCGCAGAGGCAGACCGGCAAGAATATCGCCCGCGATAATCAGAGCGGTCAGAAACAGGGCAGCAGCCCAGTAGGGTGTCCGGTTGCGTGGCGCGATTCGCGGGAAGAGAAGGGCGAGTATCAATCCGCACAGAAGCGGAATCAGGAACTGCACAAACTGGTTGAGCGATGCGAAGCTGTTATGGGCCCAGAAGACAGAGGCGGCCATCAGTGCAATCAGCAAAAAGCCGGCCCATGCCGCAGGATCGTTTTTCCAGGCTTCATAAGTGGATACCGCAACGCTGGACTTTGAAGGGGCAGATTTCCGATCACTCAGGCGTGCTGCAACAGCGAGAGCCGTGGCGATTGCCAGCAGCAGGGGGGATGACTTGCTGGCAGGCGCCAAGATCAGCGGCAGAAGAACGCCAAGTACGAAGGCTGAGGAAGCACCCAGAGCCATCATGGTTGGGCTGGAAACGAGCGTCTGTCGCCTCGTCAAGATGAAACCCTAGAGCTGGATATTCTTCTTGCGCAGATCGCTGCGCAGCCGATCCATCAGCTCATTGCCAAGAGCCTGTGAGAAAACCTGCATTTCCGCAAAAAGTTCATTGAGAACTTCGCTCTGCGAACTGACATATTTCTGCCCGGAAGGTGTTTTCAGGAAGGTGGAGATTTCTCTCAGCTCCACTTCGGACAGGCGCTTGGCATAAAGCCGCGCCGAAGCCGTGATCATCAAATCCGATTGCTTGGAATATTCCACGATAAGGCTTTTCAGGGATTCTTCCATATCCTTGATGATTTCAGGCCGCGTTCTTGAAAAACCACTGCGAATTTGTTCGGCAATCTGGGGCACCATGCTCTCGAAATTGCGCGCCAGACCAGAGCCGAGCACAACTTCTCTTGCCACCGCCAGATGCGATGGCGCGATGGCGGCCTCGGCCGGTGCGGCCTGGGGCGCTGCTGGCTGGGTAGCCAACGGGACCTGCTGGGCGAATGCAACAGCATTGCTGAAGACAAACATCAAAGCAAGAATTCGGGCAACCGCTGAAGATTGGCGAAGTGTCATGATTGTTCGATTCCGTTTCATCAAGCTCTCAGGACCGATACGCCGTCCGCGAAACAACGGCAACCCCATTGGGCGACGCAAGATAAGCAGAATGGCACAATCCGAGAAAAAGCCCATGCTCAACCACGCCGGGAATACGCAGCAATGCGTCATCAAGGCTTTCCGGCTTGTCAATCAGGCCAAGATGCGCGTCCAGGATCAGATGTCCACCGTCTGTCACCAGCGCTTCGCCACCCGCGCGCTGTCGCAGCGTGATCTTGCACCCGCCACAGGCGCGTTCCACCAGTTTTCGGGTGGCAGCAAGACCAAAGGCATTGACCTCGATGGGCAGCGGAAACTGCCCGAGACTCTGAACAAGTTTGGTTTCATCTGCGATGACAACCAGCTTGAGACTGGCTGCGGCCACGATTTTTTCGCGCAACAATGCCGCTCCGCCCCCCTTGATCAGCCGTAAAGCGTTATCAAGCTCGTCTGCGCCATCGACGGTCAGGTCCAGCTCCGGCGTATCATCCAGTGTGGAAAGCGGTATCGACAATGCCCGCGCTTGCGCTGCGGTGGCTTCCGAAGTGGGGACGCAGAGGACGACAAGCCCCTGCGCTACCCTTTCGCCGAGCAATTCCACAAAATGCCGTGCGGTGGAGCCTGTACCCAGGCCAAGCCGCATTTTTGGTTCCACAAGGGCAAGTGCGGCCCGGGCAGCATCGCGTTTGAGTTGTTCAGTGTCCATTCAGGAAAAATCTCCAATCTTAATCTCCTTAATGGCATGATCAGCGATCGGCAAAGGGATGTTGGGGACAAACCCGGTGAATCTGTGAAGCGGATCTCAGTGAACCGTTTGGTGTTGGGGCGGGTCTTGGTGGCCTTTTTGGGCTCATGCATTCTCTTGGTTGCGTCTGTGGTTGCCGCATATGCCGAGCCTTTGACCGAACAGGCCTGTCGCACAGCGCGGTTTTCGGCCTTTGATGCTGAATCCGGGTCAGGACACGTGCCTTTCCCCCATGCGCCTCAGGCAATTTCACAATCCAGTACAGCGCATGGCATGACAATTGTTGCCATTGGTTCCTCCTCGACCGAAGGCATCACGCGCAATGCGCGCAACCGGATTTATCCCGCAGCCATGCAGGCCGCATTATCCCGTCTTTGGCCCAAAGCCGATGTGAAGGTGGTCAACAAGGGCAAGGGGGGCGAAACCATGCGCGAGACCATCGCCCGTTTCGAGACTGACGTGTTTGCCCTCAAGCCCTCCCTTGTGATCTGGCAACTGGGTGTGAACGATGTCCTCGCCTACAAGGGGCTGGAGGGGCGCCACGAGGAGATACAGGCCGGGCTGAAAATTTTTAACGCCAGGGGAATTCCGGTCATTCTTCTCGATCTGCAATACGCACCTATGGTGATTGACCATCCTGATACGCTGCCGATGCAGGCTCTGATCGACAAGGCCGCGCATTCAGGCCCACGGGGAAGAGTGTTCCATTTCAAGCGGTTTGCCCTGATGAAGCAACTCGCCGAGAGGCATAATATTCCCGACGCCGAAATGACGGATCAGGATGGCCTGCATATGACGGATGCCATGCATGGTTGCGTGGGTATGCTGCTGGCGGACATGGTGGCGTCTGCGGGCACCATTACAATTGGCGAGCGCCAGTAGTCATTGAAAAATTTATGCGGCGCTGGTGCTTTGGCTGGATGGCTGAATGATCGCAGACAAGCCCTTCCGCCATTCCAGAAACCTGGCCAACCCAGCCATTACAGCGATACCGGCGAACGTAGCGCCGATCTGTGCCAGGGGGGCTTCATGTGCCTCAAAAATAATGACCGAGGCGGCAAGGGACAGGAATATGCCTGCCGTGAAAACGGGCAGGGAATGCCGGCCCATCCGGCTGATTGTGGCACCTGCACCCTGGACCAGGAAGGCCGCGTGGCTGGGGATGAACACAGCAACCAGCCAGGCCTTGGCCAGAAAATCGATCAGCCTGTTCAAGGAGAGAAAGGCCTTGTTTGATTCGATGGCGAATGGAATGACCACCAAATGCTCCAGAGGCGGAAATATCCGCCACGGTGCGGCATGCAGGAAAGCAAAAGCGACGGCGCAAAGTGCAACAATCGTGATGCCTGTTTTTACAGTCCGGGTGATTTTGCCCCAGAAACCGCTGATGGTGAGCTGCGCCACGGTGGCTCCGATCACAAACAGCATGGCCCATGCGAAAGGATTGAGGAACCAGCCCTCGGCACTTCCAAAGTTTGGCAGATTGGCACCCAGCACTGTCGCCAGCCCATAGACCAGCAGCGCCACCCCGAGAGGCAGCAGCACGTGTTGCTTCAAGCCGATCAGGATCGCCGGAATGAAGGCCAGAAGGATGACATACAAAGGCAGGATATCGAGATAATTCGGCATGTAGCCAAGCACGGGAACGCGCAGCAAAGCCTGAACGGGCTCTGCAATCAACGGCGCAAGTTCCAGCTTGCGGGCGATATCAAAGCCCGTTCCAGCCAAGTTTGCGGAGGTTGCAAAAAATACAACGCCGATGAAAGTTGTGAGGTGAACAAGATACAAGGTTCGGACGCGCTGGAAAACCGCTCCGCAAGCGGCCCGGAAGCCACTGCGTTCGAACACCTTGCGATAGGCAAGGACAGCAGTCAGGCCTGCGATAAAGACGAAGACTTCGGCGGCATCTGCAAAGCCCATGCGCTGCAATGTGAGGGCTGCCAGCCGGTTGCCTGAAATATGATCAATGAAGATCATCACCAGGGCCAGTCCGCGAAAGAAGTCGATGCGCAGGTCACGCGGCGCGGCCCCGTCAGAAAGACGAGCTGCCGGTGGATTCGTTGCAAAGGCAAAATGTGAGGCAACAGACAGAGACATGCGTATCCCCGAACATTCCTGACGGAACGCCCTTGATCAGAGTGGAATTTTTCCCCGTGAATTGCGATGCGCGTTGCCAGCTTCACCGCTTATTGCGAATGTTACTCCACGAACCAATCAAGCGATTGAATTCCTTGAAGTAAAAGATCATTCTCAACGCCCGTTGGGAGCTGTCGAAAATGAACACCCGATGAATGGACCATATAGGATGCGATGGTTCATGAACAATGAACACTGGATTACATTTTCGTTATCTGAGGATGTTTTTTGTGTGACCGTGCTGGTGCAAGCTCTCTCAGCCTGAGGAAGTCTCTTAGCGCGGAGCAAGCCGGATTGCGCCGTCGAGGCGGATG
>JANNRX010000299.1:0-1888 GCA_031401875.1 Hyphomicrobiales bacterium
ATTGCATTGCATTTGTGCGTCTTTCGTGGCTCCTTCGCTCCGGTTCGTCGGACCTCTGGATTAGGAGATTTTTGCCTGGCATAAGCGTAGGTGCCGGTGCAATCCCACCACTCCTCATCCAGAGGTGCGAGCGTAGCGAGCCTCGAAGGACGCACAAGGGTGATGCAGCGCTTCTCTCATAAGGAGAGGAAGCGACACACTGCTGCATCTTCAAGCAATGATGCTGACAATAGACAGGGCATACCGGCTAAATCGCCCGCACCCAGACCTTGTTATCGTGAAACGCTGCACCACCGAAAGGTGCCACCTGCGACGCATCGGTGAGCGTGTTGATGCCCTTGCCGCCCCGGTGCGTCCCGTTGGGATGGATGCCTTCCGCGATCACCACGCCCGGCTGAACCCCGGCGAAGAGCCTGAGCGACAGCACCGTCTCGCCGCGCGGACTACCGACGGCAACCTCCGCGCCTTGCGCAAGGCCGATGCGTTCGGCGTCATCGGGATGCATCATCAGCGAAGGTGCACCCTCGCGCTTTTGTGAGCCCGGCGTCTCGCTGAAGGTGGAATTGAGGTAGCTGCGCGATGGCGAAGTGGCCAGCCGGAACGGATAGCCCTTGTCCGCCGCCTCATTGACCGCCCAATGGTCCGGCAGGCGCGGCATCTCCCGCCACGGCCCCATCATGCCATCCTTGGCGTAAGGCACCTTCTCCCAATCCGGCTTGAAGCGGAACTTGCTGTCCTGATAGGCAAAGCCGTTGATGTAATGCGCGGTGTCAAAGGACGGCTGGCACTCGATCCATTTGTTGGATTCAAGCTCGGCCAAAGTGCCCCAGCCGGATTTCTGCAAGGTCTCGTCGATAATCGCTTTCGGCGCCATGGCAAAGCCGCGGTGCTCTGCGCCCACACGCTCGGCGATGGCGGCGATCACGTCGTGGTTGTTGCGGCATTCGCCCGGCGGATCGATGGCCTTGCCGCCCAGCATGATGTGCATGTGGCCTCCGCCCGTATAGAAATCATCATGCTCCAGGAACATCGTCGCGGGCATGAGAATATCAGCATATTTCGCTGTTTCGGTCATGAATTGCTCATGCACCGCCACGAACAGATCCTCGCGGGCAAACCCCTGCCGCACCAGATCCTGCTCCGGGCAGACATTCACCGGATTGGTGTTCTGGATCAGGATGGCTTTTACCGGCGGGCCGTTCCTGAGTGCGAAAGCATCGCCGGTGAGCACGCGCCCGATGGCGGATTGCTCAAGCTTGCGCACCTTTGGATCGTAATTGTCGAGGCCCTCGATCAGGCCGGTGTGCAGGTGATAAATGCCACCGTTGTTGTGAAACGCGCCTCCCCCTTCGTACTGCCAAGCGCCAGTGACCGCTGCAATGCACAGCGCTGCATGCATGTTGGTGGCACCATTGCGCTGGCGGGAAAAGCCGTAGCCAAGGCGGAAATACGTGCGCCTGGTTTCGCCCACGAGCCTTGCAAAGGCCTCGATCTCCTCGACTTTCAGCCCCGTGATCCCCGCCGCCCATTCAGGCGTGCGGATTGCGAGATGCGCCTCCAGTTCCTCCGGACAATCGGTGTACTCTGCCATGTATTCCCGGTCCGCCAGGCCATCGCGGAACAGCACATGCATCACGCCGCAGGCCAATGCGCCATCTGTGCCGGGGCGCAGCAACAGCGCCATATCGGCCTGCTTCATCGTATCATTCATGTAGATATCGATCGCGACGATCTTGGCCCCGCGTTCCTTGCGGGCGCGGATGGCGTGGGTCATCACATTGACCTGGGTCGCCACCGCATTGGTGCCCCAGATCACAACACAATCGCTCTTGGCCATCTCGCGCGGATCGACGCCAGCAAGCTTGCCTGTGCCCGCCATGAAGCCGCC
>JANNRX010000300.1:0-3193 GCA_031401875.1 Hyphomicrobiales bacterium
TGTGGGAACCTTCAGGGATGGCTCGGCCATGCTGCAAAATGGCCAGCGTTTCGTGCTGGACAGCAATCCGGACCCCGGTGACAGCACACGCGTTTATCTGCCGCATCCCGAGATTCTTGCGCCGCTCGAAGTCGGACATTCCATCATTATCGACGATGGCAAGCTCAGATTGAGGGTGATTGAGGAAACGCCGACGGAGGCGGTGACCGTGGTTGAGGTCGGGGGAAAAATCTCGAATAAAAAAGGCGTTAGCCTGCCTGATACGATCATCCCGGTTTCAGCGATGACCCCCAAGGACCGCCTTGATCTCGATGCCGCGCTGGAGGCCGGTGTAGACTGGATCGCGGTATCCTTTGTCCAGCGCCCCGAAGATGTGGCCGAGGTCAAGAAAGTGGCGCGTGGACGGGCACTTGTCATGTCCAAGATCGAGAAACCGCAAGCTGTGGCGCGGCTTGAGGATATCATGGAGATTTCTGACGCTGTCATGGTGGCGCGCGGTGATCTTGGTGTCGAGATGCCGCTGGAACGGGTTCCCGGTATCCAGAAGCGCATCACCCGCATCGGTCGTCGCATGGGCAAGCCGGTGGTGGTTGCGACGCAGATGCTGGAGAGCATGATCATCAGCCCCGTGCCAACGCGGGCCGAGGTTTCCGATGTGGCTACCGCTGTGTTCGAGGGCGCCGATGCTGTGATGCTCTCGGCAGAAAGTGCGGCCGGAGAATTCCCGCTGGATGCCGTGATCACCATGAACCGCATCGCCGAAGAGATCGAAGCCGATCTGAATTATCCCGCCATCATCGCCGCCCAGCGCAGCGATCCGGAGCATACCGGCGCGGATGCCATCGCGGCGGCGGCACGACAGATCGCCGATACCATTGACCTCAAGGCTATCGTGGCCTGGACCGCTTCGGGTTCAACCGCGTTGCGCATTGCACGCGAGCGCCCGCAAACGCCAATGCTGGTGCTGACAACATCCCTCCAGACCGCGCGACGCATGGCCCTTGTCTGGGGGGTGCATGCCGTTGTGGGGCCTGACCCGAAAGATGTCAGTGCCATGGCGGAACGGGGTGCGGATGTTGCCCTTGTGGAGGGCTTTGCCAAACCGGGGCAGCGGATCCTGATGGTTGCCGGTGTGCCGTTCGGTACTCCCGGTGCCACCAATATGATCCGGATCGCTTTCGTCAATGCCGAAACCAAGAGCGGCTGAATGATCGCATTGGGGACCAAGCGCAATCCTGACAGAACCGGCAATCCTGACAGAGGCTACAGGCGGCGGGCTTCGCGAGGCTTCACCGCAAGAGTTCTTGCCATAACAATCTTGGCCGCTTTCGGCTTGCTTGCGGCTGTATCGCCTGCCTTGGCCCAGAAAGCGCCGGATCAGGTGCCTTTCTTCGATCCGGCACGCAAGCCTGAAAGACCGGATACCTCTGGCATTCGCGCCATCCGTTTCCTGACAGATGATGATTATCCGCCGTTTCACTTTCCTGGTCCTGACGGGCAACTCACCGGCTTCAATGTCGATCTGGCACGCGCCATCTGCTTCGAGCTGAAAATTGCCTGCACGATTCAATCCCGCCGTTGGGAAACATTGATTCCGACCCTTGAGGAGGGGCGCGGGGATGCGATCATTGCATCCATGCGCGGGTCTGAGGCCGACCGCGCGCGCATCGATTTTGGTATCCCCTATTACCGTTCGCCCGGGCGCTTTGTTTCACGCAGCGGAGAACAGGGGGGCGCCACCCTGCCCGACGCTTCCGTGAAAACACTCGATGGCAAAAGCGTTGCCGTGATCACCGGATCTGCCCATGCCGCATTTCTTTCAGCGTTCTTCCCGAAAACATATGTCAGAACCACTTCAGATCAAACGGAAGGGCTCAAGCTGCTGGCGCGCGGTGAGGTTGATGCCACTTTCGGTGATGGCGTCAGCCTTGCCGTCTGGCTCAACACGCCTGAGGGCTACGCATGCTGCCGGTTCCTTGGAGGCTCTTTCTTCGAAAGCCGCTTTTTCGGGCCAGGCGCCATGATCGGCTTTCGCAAGGATTCCACGCAATTGCGCAAGGCCACGGATTACGCCTTGTTCCGTTTAAGCGAAACGGGCGTCTATCAGAATCTGATGCTGAAATATTTCCCGGTCAGTTTCTACTGAGATTTCCGTAACCGCGCAGCTTGCCATTCGCCTGCCCCCCCCCTATTCCAGCCCTATCATGACAGATATCATTTCCTTGACACTGGATGCCGCCGCCAAGACCACACAAAGCTGGCCTTTCGAGGAGGCACGCAAGCTTGTGGCGCGCCAGCAGAAAAGCGGCAAATCCGAAATTCTGTTCGAGACCGGGTATGGGCCATCAGGCTTGCCGCATATCGGCACGTTCGGTGAAGTGGCGCGCACCTCCATGGTCCGCCGTGCATTCGAGGTGCTGACAGAGGGCATGATCAAGACACGGCTTATCGCCTTTTCGGATGACATGGACGGGTTGCGCAAGGTGCCGGACAACGTGCCGAACAAGGCGATGCTGACCAAGCATCTGGGCATACCGCTGACGGAAGTGCCGGACCCATTCGGCAAGTTCGAGAGTTTCGCGCATCACAACAATGCCATGCTGCGGGATTTTCTGGATCAGTTCGGCTTCCAGTATGATTTCCAGTCCTCGACCGAGAGCTATCACGCGGGTGTCTTCGACAAGACGCTGCTCATGATGCTGGAGCGCCACGAGGCGATCATGAGGATCATGCTGGCGTCTCTCAGGGAAGAGCGTGCCGCCACTTATTCGCCTTTCCTGCCGATCCATCCGAAGACACGCGTTGTCATGCAGGTGCCGGTGGAGGAATGGAGAATTGCTTCGGGCAGTATCGTCTGGAAGGATCCTGATACGGGAGAACGTTTTGAAACGCCCGTCACCGGCGGCCATTGCAAGTTGCAATGGAAGCCGGATTGGGCCATGCGCTGGGTGGCGCTGGGCGTCGATTACGAGATGGCTGGCAAGGATCTGATCGACAGCGTCAAGCTCTCCAGCGAAATCACGCGCGCGCTCGATGCGCCGCCACCCGATGGATTCAACTACGAGCTTTTTCTGGATGAGCAGGGTCAGAAGATTTCGAAATCCAAGGGCAATGGCCTCACCATCGACGAATGGCTGACCTATGCCTCCCCCGAAAGCCTGGCGCTATTCATGTACCAGAAGCCGCGCGAGGC
>JANNRX010000301.1:0-2720 GCA_031401875.1 Hyphomicrobiales bacterium
GTGCAGCGAAGACCAGCAGGCGCCCGTTGGCGTCAATGGCGCTGGATTTTATATTCTGAATGAAATGCATCGCCACGTTCTTGTCTCCTGATGGGGGCTCGCGCAGAAGCGAACACCTGTCACCCCTTCTAGGACTTTCGCCCTGACCGGGACGTGAATGCCACCTTACAATTTGGTCATGCTGTGCCATGGTCCATAAATTCCACGAGCGGATGCAGCATGCCAGAGAAACCGATTGTTAACCTTGCCAGCGCGATGGCGGGCCAGAAAGCACCATCACTCCTGGATATCGAAGGTCTGGCGGCGGACGCCTATGCGAATCTGCCGGAAACCTTTCGAAGGCTTTGCGAGGGTCTTGTGATCAAGGTGGAGGATTTTCCCGACGATGAGACGCTGGAGGAGATGGAATGCGAGACACCCTTCGATCTGCTCGGGCTTTTCCGCGGCATTGGCCTGGCACAGGATTCAAGCCAGCCGCAGACGGGGCAGTTTCCCAACATAATCTGGCTCTACCGCCGCCCGATGCTCGATTACTGGGCCGAGCATGACGAAACGCTTGGGCATCTCGTTACTCATGTGCTGGTGCATGAGATTGGCCATCATGTCGGCCTGAGCGACGAGGATATGGAAGCCATCGAGAAGGCAGCGGGCTAAAATCCTCAGGCCGCCTTCGCTCGCAAGTCGTTGACCAGTTGCTCGACGCGCCTGACGTCATTGATCACGCCGAGTTCGGCTTTCCTCTCAACCCTGTCGCCATCGGAGTCGCGGCTGTGGCCCTGATGCAGGATCAGCGTGCCGCGTCCATCCGGCCCCTCCTTGCGCGATGTCGAGACAATCTCCTTGAACTTGATTGAGACGACGGAGACGGTTCTGCTTCCCTGAAGAACAGCCAATCTCTTGTTGGTTAGCACGAAGAGGGTGTTCTTGCCTTTTCGCCAGGACCAGAAGGGGGCCAGCAGCATGCCGAACCCGATTGCGATGAAGGGGATGCCAAAAAGCGCCATGGCCCACATGCCGGCTTGCATGGCGGTTCCTGGCGGCTTGCCTGAAACCTCATAGCCTAGCAAATCAAGAAATAGCGGCCCAGCCACCATGCTTTCCCAGAACAAGGCGAAGGCGGTCCAGGGAATGGCGAAGAGCCAGACTCCAAAGGACAGGAAGAATGCTACTTTGTTATCCGGCTTTTCCGCCCAGATCATGGCCTCGCTGATGAATTCGCGTTCAGCGAAAGCCTTCAGGGAAGCAGGCAAATTGCTATCAAACATAGTAATTATGATAGCAGGGAAATCTTACATAACCGTGAAGTGCCGCTGCATATTTCGCGATGTCACAACAAGACAGTGTTCACACTGCTCGCCATCATTTCGTCGTTTATCGCGTTGAAATCGTGAGAATATGCCTTTCGCGATTGGGAGAGATGGGAATGATACGCGTATTTTCCATGACAGCATTGGCTCTTTTAATGAGCGTTCCAGCCGCGTTTGCTCAATCCGAACCGCCCACTGTTCCTATTGGTGCGAATTACGACGAGATCCGCCCGGAGATCGTGCGCAAACTGGCGCTCGCAGGCTATCAGCAAAGCCCGACACCGCGGGTGCGCGCTGAGACGTACAAGACCTTTCCCAATGAATGCGCGCGCTATCCCGAGCTGGAGAGCTGCCTGGGTTCCGGCGTCGTGACATGCCGCATGTCGTTCAGTGCCGGCCTTGGCGGCTTCAACATCATCACTACAGGAGAGTGTAACAACCGTACTGTCCTGCGCATTGTCCGGGAGCAGTGAACCGCTTGCGGCTTGCGGCGCAGTTGGCTAGGACAGAACCAAGAGGATTTTCCATGCAACCGTTCAACAAGCTCACATCTGTCGCCGCACCCATGAAGGTGATCAATGTCGATACCGACATGATCATTCCCAAGCAGTATCTCAAGACGATCAAGCGCTCCGGCCTTGGCAGCGCATTGTTCTCCGAGATGCGCTACGACGATGCGGGCAAGGAAAACCCGGATTTCGTGCTGAACAAACCGGCTTACCGCAAGGCGAATATTCTGGTCGCGGGCGATAATTTCGGCTGCGGCTCCTCGCGTGAGCATGCGCCCTGGGCTTTGCTGGATTTCGGCATCCGCTGTGTGATCTCGACGAGCTTTGCCGATATTTTCTACAACAACTGCTTCAAGAACGGCATCCTGCCTATCACGGTCAGCCCCGAGGATCTGGAGAAGCTGTTCGAGGATGCCGACCGTGGTTCCAATGCCACGCTGTCGGTTGATCTTGAAGCGCAGACCATTCGCGGTCCCGATGGTGGCGCCATAACTTTCGAGATCGACCCCTTCCGCAAGCACAGCCTGCTGAATGGCCTTGATGATATCGGCCTCACCATGCAGAAGGGCAAGAAGCTCGACAGCTTTGAGAAGAAGTTGGCTAAGCGCGCCTGGGCTTGAGAGCTTATACAAGAGGGCAAACGATTTACCGCCGGTGTGAAAGCTCCCATCCCTCCCCCTTGCGAGAAGGGTGGCCCGAAGCGTAGCGCAGGGTCGGGAGGGGGTCGTGCTGACCTTTCCAGAAGAGGAACGCGACCCCCTTCCGGTCGACCTTTGGTCGTCCACCTTCCCCCTTGCGGGGAAGGATCAAGAGCCGCTAAAATGGTCAATCTTTATGCAATTGTATCATTGGAAACCATGCTGCGGCATCGCGGGGCAGGGAACCATCCAGCCGGGGATCATCC
>JANNRX010000302.1:0-3029 GCA_031401875.1 Hyphomicrobiales bacterium
GTACTGGCGTTTGTGATTGTGGTTTACCTGCTGTGTCGAACCATCGTCACGTCGCGGTTCGGGCGTGTATTGCAGGGCGCGAAACAGAATCCACAGCGCATGCAGGCCATCGGCTTCAATCCCTATCCCTATCAACTCGCGGCCTATGTGATTGCCGGAATGATCGGCGGGCTTGCGGGCTTTCTGCTCGCCAACCTGACCGAATTTGTCAGCCCGGCCTTCATGTCGTGGCAGCGTTCTGGCGAGTTGATTGTCATGGTGGTGCTGGGCGGCATGGGCTCGCTGCATGGCGCGATCATCGGTGCGGCGGCGTTTCTGCTGATGGAGGAATGGCTATCGGGGCTGACCGAGCACTGGAAGGTGATCTTCGGCCCCATGCTGGTGCTGGTGGTGCTGTTCATGAAGGGCGGTATTCTGGGCGCATTCGAACGTATTACCGGAGGAAAACCTCGTGGTTGAGCCAGTGCTTTCACTCATGGGTTTGCGCAAGAGTTTCGGCGGCCTTTGCGTCACGGATGATGTTTCACTCGATGTGCGGATGGGTGAGATCCATGCTGTCATCGGACCCAACGGCGCGGGCAAGACGACGCTGATCCATCAGATCTCGGGCTTCCTCAAGCCCGACGCTGGTCGCGTGTTCCTGGCGGGCAGCGATGTCACAGCCCTGTCACCGGACCGCCGCGCCCGTGCGGGCCTGGCGCGTTCCTTCCAGATCACCTCCGTGCTGCCGCAGTTCTCGGCGCTGGAGAATGTGGCGCTGGCTGTGCAGGCGCGCTCTGGATCAAGCTTCCGTTTCTTTGGCAAGGCCTCGGCGGAACAGGCGTTGAACGATGCGGCACTGGCTGGGCTGGATGAGGTGGGACTTGCCGAGCGGGCGCATGTCACCGCGGGCGTTCTTTCGCATGGTGAGAAGCGTGCGCTCGAATGCGCAGTGGCCCTCGCCATGCAGCCCAGGGTGCTGCTGCTCGATGAGCCGATGGCGGGTGCCGGCCATGACGAGGGGCAGCGGCTGATCAACCTGATGCTGCGGCTGAAAGCGCGCATTCCGATGCTGCTGGTCGAGCATGACATGGACGCCGTGTTCCGTGTCGCGGACCGCGTCTCGGTGCTGGTCTACGGCCGCATCATCGCGACGGGCACGCCCGATGCCATTCGCGCCAATGCAGAAGTGCGTGCGGCTTATCTCGGCGAGGAAAGCGTGATTCAGGGTGCCTTGCATGCTTGAGGTCAGTGCTCTTCAGGCGGGCTACGGGCTGTCGCAAGTCTTGTTCGACATCGGCTTCTCGGTCGAAGCGGGCGAGGTCGTCAGCCTGCTTGGCCGCAACGGCATGGGCAAGACCACGACGATCCGCGCCATCATGGGCCTTCTGCCCGCTCAGGCCGGTGCGATCCGCTTCGAAGGCAAGGCGCTGACGGGCGCGCCGCCCTACCGCGTGGCGCAGGCTGGCATCGGCCTTGTACCAGAAGGACGGCAGGTGTTTCCCACATTGACGGTGGAGGAAAATCTGGTTGCCACAGCCGCTAACCGCAGCGGCAAGGCGCGGTTCGATCTTGCCAGCGTCTATGCCTTCTTTCCACGTCTCAAGGAACGACGTGGCAATTACGGCAACCAGCTGTCGGGCGGTGAGCAGCAAATGCTTGCAATCGGACGCGCATTGATGACCAACCCCAAGCTCCTTATTCTTGACGAGGCGACCGAAGGGCTTGCTCCCCTGATCCGGACCGAAATCTGGTCCGCTCTCGCAAGCCTGCGCGACGAAGGCCAGAGTATTCTCGTGATCGACAAGCATCTGGAGGCCTTGCTGCCGCTCGCGAACCGCCATGTGGTGATCGAGAAAGGCCGCGTGGTCTGGACGGGAACGTCGGCGATGATGCAGGCCGAGCGTACCGCAGTGGACCGCTATCTGCATGTCTGAAGGTTTCGTATCCTTTCATGCCCTCTCTCTCGTGGGCCCATTGCATGACCCTTGTGCGTCCTTCGAGGCTCGCTACGCTCGCACCTCTGGATGAGGATTGTTGTGAATTGCACCAGCACCTTCGCCGATGCCAGGCCTGGATCTGCTCATCCAGAGGTGCGACAGAGCGAAGCGAAGGAGCCTCGAAGGACGCACATCGGTTATGCAACCAGCCTCTCAAACGAGCTTTTCACAAGAGTGGACAGGGCACCTTCGCACAAAGGCCTGTTGGCTTATGACAGCCAGTATGATTGATTTATTGAAAGTCTAACAAGGGAAGTCACTCCATGAAATCACGCGCCGCCGTCGCCTGGGAAGCCAACAAGCCGCTGACCATTGAAACCATTGAGATCGGCGGTCCAAGGGATGGCGAGGTTCTCGTCGAGATCATGGCGACGGGTGTCTGTCACACCGACGCCTACACGCTCTCCGGGCTGGATTCCGAAGGCAAGTTCCCGGCGATCCTGGGGCATGAGGGTGCGGGCATCGTGCGCGAGGTCGGCAAGGGCGTGACATCGGTGAAGCCCGGCGACCATGTGATTCCGCTTTACACCCCGGAATGCCGCTCGTGCAAAACCTGCTTGTCGCAACGCTCCAACCTGTGCACCTCCATCCGTGCCACGCAGGGGCTGGGACTGATGCCTGACAGCACATCGCGGTTTTCCTGCGAGAGCGTCGGCAAGCGCAATGAAGTGTTCCACTACATGGGCTGCTCGACCTTCTCGAATTTCACGGTGTTGCCCGAAATCGCGCTGGCGAAAGTGCGCGAAGACGCGCCCTTCGACAAGATCTGCTACATCGGCTGCGGCGTCACCACGGGCATCGGCGCGGTGGTCTACACGGCGAAGGTGTGGCCGGGTGCCAATGTCGTGGTGTTCGGATTGGGTGGCATCGGCCTCAACGTCATTCAGGGCGCGCGCATGGTCGGCGCGGACAAGATCATCGGCGTCGATATCAATCCCGCCAAGGTCGAGATGGCGAAAAAATTCGGCATGACGCATTTCGTCAACCCGAAGGAAATCGGCAACGACAAGGTGGTGCAGGCCGTGGTGGATCTCACCGGCGGCGGCGCGG
>JANNRX010000303.1:0-5892 GCA_031401875.1 Hyphomicrobiales bacterium
GAACTGGAGGCCACGAACAGGGGTATAGCTGTTCAGCAAACCAATACCGTAGAAACGGGTATCGCCAGTGCTGCGGTTTGTGAGCGGAATATCGATCTCACCATAAGCACCCGAGATCGTGGTAGCAAAGGTCGGGGTCCAGAAGTGCTGGAAACCGGCATTGAAACCATACGAACGCGTTGTGCGGATGTTGCCTGTCAGCGGGCTGATGACGCCATCATGGGCATTGAGCGTAACACCACCGATGGTCGCGGAGCTGAGGGCACCGGCGAAGATGTTGCCGAATGTCGAGCTGGTAACACCGTCAGAGTAGACAGCACCGAGGTAAAGAGCATCGCCGGCAGCAAGCTGCGGAACGTTGATCTTCAGGCCACCGGAGATGGCAAAGCCAAGCTTGCTGTTAGCAAGCTGCGTTGGAATACCAAAGATACCAGGACCAGCAACGAATGGGCCGCCCGTCAGGTTGCCAGCACGGATTTCCGTCAAGAGACCCGAAACTTCTGCACTACCCCAGGCCTGATCGAGGCGAAGAGCACCGACAAGGTTAGGTGTGCGGAAACCAGCATTTGGTGTTGCTGTCAGAACGGTGCCGAGTGCGTTGACTGTGGCAAGGCCGTTACGACGGGTTGTTGGATCTTCGATGGCGATGGTTGCAAGGAAGCCGTTACCGAGCGAAGCGGTGTAGGCGGCCATGTTCACGTTACCGATGAAGTTACCGATCTGGTTACCGATGATTTCAGGAGCGCGACCCAGCGTTCCGAAGAACGAGGATGTGCGACCGAAGGTGAAACCAGCGAACTGGATGAAGCCCGAGGAACCAGCAAAGTCAGACTGACCTGCACTGCCGAATCCGCCAACACCAGCAGCGCCTGCATTATCAAGTCCCTGGCCGAAACGAGCTGACGAACCGGAACGCTGACCGCCTGTGCGGTAGAGCTGCGAGTACTGGATGAAGGCACGGACGTTGCCGAATTCGCTTGGCGTGATGGCGTCAAGGAAAATGTTTCCGCCGCCACGGAAGCCGGAAAGGCTTGAGTTGCGCTGGAACTGTTGGCCGTAGCCGTAGTCAAAACGAGCCTGACCACCGACGCGCAAGCAGGTCTGTGTACCAGGAATCGTGAAGCCACCTGAGGTGCCCCAGAGTGGGTTGTAGCAAGCTTTAACAAACTCGACTGGTGACGGCTTCTTAGCGCCGAGATCCGCAGCCGAGGCACCCGACACAGCAACCAGACCGGTTGCCGAGGCGAGAAGAAGGCTCTTGAAGAGCTTCATGGTATACCTCCAAAAAAAAGTTGAGACCCAATGGGAGCTTCAGGCTTACGTTCGAGGTTTCCCTCTCCCTTCACCCTTCCCCCTGTACCCACGTCTACCGTCTTCTTGATTGATTCCGGCAGGCGCAGAAGGAACGACTGGGGAGCCCCCTGTCGCAAAATCACCATACATGCGATGCGGCATGGAGCAACCGCAGAGGCTCTCCCGGAACGGCTCAAACCGGTGTTTTCAAAGCCCTGTTGCCAAAACACCACGCTTTGGACCGGCATTTTAACATCGCTGGAAAGGACCTGTTAATATCTGGAGCAAAGCCGCCAGAAAAGGCGGGCAGTGCAGAGAAATGGATCAGCAATGGCATTCACGACTGATTCTGCACTGCAAAGGCAGCGATATGATGCTCACGCTGCATCAACCGCCGCAACGAAGGATAGGATCTTCTGGAGGGTAGGGCGGTCATTCAGAAGCGGCGCATGCCCTTCCCCAACCACAATATGGCTTTCCATGCCTGAATGTCTGCGCGCCATTTCGGCCTGTGTTTCTGCAGTGAACAGATCCGAGTTCTGTCCCCGGATCGACAGAACCGGCACGCCTTTCAGACCCTCGAAATAGGGCCAGAGTGTGGGAAGCGGTTTTTCCAGATCAATGGCATCCAGCGTTTTCATCAGCTGCGGATCATAGTCAGGCAGCAGCCTGCCTCCCTGCTCCTTGAAAGTACGACGCGCGAAAACATCCCATTCCGCCTCGGTCAACCGGGTAAAATGCTGGCTGCTGATGCGCTTCAAAAGTTGCACGGCCTCCGCAAAATCCTTGGGCAGGGGCAGTTTTCCGACATAGCCCTTGATACGGGCCAGTCCCTTGCCTTCAAGCACGGGGCCAATATCATTGAGCACAGCCCCCTTGATCAGGCCGGGGCGCACGGCCGAGAGCGCCATGGTAATCAGGCCGCCGCGCGATGTGCCGACAAGGATCGCCTGATGGATCCCAGCCGCCGTCAATACGTCCTGCACATCCTGCATCTCGATGCTGATGTCATAATTGGCGGGGGTCGAATCATAATCAGAACGGCCTCTGCCGCGGTAATCCAGCGCCAGAACCTGCCGCGCACGGGCCTTGCGGGTGGACAACTCGACCGCAAGTTCATGGAAATCAGCCGCATTGCGTGTGAGGCCCGGCAAACAGACCACAGGCAGACAGACCATGGGCTGCACCTGCCTCATGTGGCTACCATAGAGCCTTGCATGCAGCTTCAGACCATCCTGGCTCAAACACCAGAAACTCTCCCAGAGCGTATTTTCGCCGGGTTGCAGAACGGGCTGCGGATTCTGATCTTTTGATACTGCGGAAGGGCTCGTGGCCTGGATCATGCTCATCAGCCGTTCATATCGCGCCGCTCAGGCCGCAAGCAAGAGGCGGCTCATGCAGCTTCTGTCAGGAAAGAAATCCATCAAAGGCCATACACACGGGCAAGCGTGATCAAAGGTGGCATGGAGAGGATGCAGAAGACAAGGAGAAGGCACGCGGCCTGCAAAAATTCAAACCGGAACCGCGTTCCCGTCATCGGCAACGCCTCTCCGGCGGCAACGGCCTGTCGCATCCTTGGCAGAAGCCAGTGTTCCGCAATCTGGAAAGAGCCCGCGACCGCGACAAACACAATGAAAATGCCGATGTTCTGCCACAGACTGGCCAAAGCGCCGATACTCGCCAGAATAGACGCGAGAATATAGGTGCGATCCGTGTAAACAAGATCAAACCGTGCATCCAGACCGCCCGGACGGTCGAGAGTGCCCCGCACCAGCATTGCCGTCAGCAAAACGCCAAACGCGGCCCCGGCACAGAGCATGCCCGTCACGATCTGCAGAAGGCTCAACGCATGGGACGACATAGACATTAACTCCACATCAACCCTATCAAGCATGATTGACGCCTCAACAAAATCTTAACCTTGATGAATAGTTAACGGCGTGTCAGGCGAGAGAGATGTTTTCATCCGACGAGATCGAACGCTACGCCCGGCATATCGTGCTGAGACATCTGGGAGGGCCGGGGCAAGGCAAGCTGAAGGCTGCGCGCGTGCTTGTCATCGGGGCAGGCGGGCTTGGCTCGCCGCTGATCCTGTATCTGGCGGCCGCCGGCGTTGGCACCATCGGAATCGTTGATGATGATACCGTTTCGCTTTCAAACCTGCAGCGGCAGGTCCTTCACGGCACGCCGGATATCGGCCGGCTCAAGACAGAAAGCGCCAAAGACGCGGCTCATCGCATCAATCCCCACGTGTTGATAGAGGCGCATGCGCTCAGGATCAGCGAGGCCAATGCCGAGGCACTGGTCAGTCGGTATGACATTGTAGCGGATGGCTCGGACAATTTTGATACGCGCTATGCCGTCTCGGATGCCTGTTTCCGGGCAGGGCGGCCACTGGTGACGGCGAGCGTCAATGAATTTGATGGATCGATCACCACCATCCGAGCCCATGAAACAGGCAAAGACGGTCTGCCAAATCCGACCTATCGCTGCCTGTTTCCCGATAAACCGCCAGCAGGCCTTGTTCCGACCTGCGCAGAAGCGGGCGTGCTGGGCGCCCTGGTCGGCATTCTCGGAACCTTGCAGGCACTGGAAGTGATCCGCGAGATCGCAGGGTTCGGTGAAGGGCTGGTGGGTACAATGCTGCTTGTCGATGCGCTGTATCTGCGCTTCGAACGGCTGAGCTACGCCTGGGATCCGGGCAATCCACTCAATGGAAATCAGAGGACCTGAAGAGTATCAACAGGCCAGATCCGGAAAACCCGGTTTCACTTCACAAGAGCCCCGCGCAGCCGTGGCCGCGAGAGGTGCGTTCAATGATCGTGCTGACAGGAATTGAGCAGAGGCTTCAATCAGCCGGTGATCTTGAGATTATCCGCCGATGATTTGCCTGTGCGGCGATCCGCGACGATTTCATAGGTAATTTTCTGGCCTTCAAACAACCCGTTAAGGCCTGAACGCTCAACAGCGCTGATATGGACGAAAATGTCTGGTCCGCCTGAATCCGGCTGGATAAAGCCATAGCCTTTGGTGCCATTGAACCACTTCACGGTGCCTGTCTGCATAGAATTTTCCTTTGGTAGAGCAGAAAAAGGTTTGACTCAGCGCCCAGGACGCTTTGTCGGATATCGATGTCAGGAGAGGAAATCTTCAGCAGAGCACCCCTTTTCAAGGCGCGGCCAAGTCGTTCGGCCAAACATCACAAATGATAATTACCATCAAAAAAACACCAAGACAAGATTGTGCCCGATTCGAATCAAAATTCGGTCGCGTCAATCTCTCTCGTGTCAATCAATGAATCGCTGTTCGTGTCATTTGCTGAAGATGAGGAGCGTTACGCCTTGCCTTCAAGCTTGGCCTTGAGCGCCGCAAGCTGGGCAAAAGGTGAATCCGGGTCGGCCAGCTTTTCGCGGGGTGGCTCAGGCGGTTTGAAGTTGCCTGCACTGAACCCGCCTGGTCTTTTATCAAAGCCCGGTTTTTGACGGCGGAAGCCTTCCACGCGCTCTCCCCCGTCCGGACGATTGCCAAAAGCCGGACGTTTTCCCGCATCTTGCCGGTTACCCGAATCTGGGTGTTTGCCCGGGAAGGATGGCCTTCCGGCGTGCGCCTCTGACCCCGCACTGCCATTCTTGCCGTCGCGTTTCTGCCATGGCTTTCGCCCCGCTCCGCCTCGGTCAGGCCGTGATTGCGGATTCTGGGTCGGTGTTTCGCCTTGAGCCGCTTCCGCTTGCGGCGCGAATTGAGCCGGGCGGTTCGCGCGGCCCCTCTCGCGGTTCTGCCGGTTCTGGGGCGGCCGTTCCCGGTCAAACCGGGCGGGACGCCAGACTTCGATCAGTTCCGGAGCAGCAGGTTCAGCGGCGATATCCAGCGCGGAAGGTTCGATAGCCAAAGACAAATCCGCTTCGGGCAACTCTGCAACCGATGGCTCGGATGCGGTGGCTTCAGGTACAGCTTCGGCAACCGGCACGGCAATGTTGTCATCGGGCTGCGGATCGGCATCTGCAATGGCCTCGCCTGCTGGCTCCGCAACCAGTTCTGGCGAAGCTTCAGCTTCAGCAGCAGCCTCTTCAACAGCGGGAATACCTTCAACAATGGCCGTGTCTTCAACACCAGCAATCTCTTCGGAAGAAACGTCACTGATGACAGGTGTCTGGACCACAACGGGCCTTGTGGCCGAGATCGCGAGTGGGATAACCGGAATATCCTTGAGCGGTGGTTTCTTCTCGGAGCGATAACCCAGCCCCTTGAGCACGGCGGCAAAATCCTCCCCGGCGCAACCCGCAAGCGAGGTCATCGCGCCTGTCACCATGAAACCATCGCCGGAATAGGCACCGGCAGGTGGCGCACCCGGTGTGACGCCCGGACGGAATGCAATCGCCGGACGGATCAGATCGGCCAGACGTTCCAGAATATCGACCCGGATGGCGCGTGGGCCGCAAACGCGGAAGCCGGCAGCACGGTAGAGCCCTTTGGGAATTGTCTCGTCAGCGGGAAAGGAGGTGCGGCCGGATGAGGAAAGATGCGCAATCTCGTCAAGGCCCTTGACCTCGATGCCACCATGCTTGAGCAGCCAGAGCTGTGCAGCAAGGGCTCTTGGTG
>JANNRX010000304.1:0-5597 GCA_031401875.1 Hyphomicrobiales bacterium
GCTCAAAATTCCTTCTTTGAGGGCAGCGCGGTTAAAATGGCCCATTGTTTCGCGCTTCTGTCTCGCAAACCGGACGGTTTGCTTCACCAGAACCACGTCACACTGTACCATTTTTCCTCGCGTCCACCATCTGTTCCTAACTGACGACAGGCCCTAGCCCAAATGCTGCGATTTGGAAACTGGGGCAGGATCACGGTCACTCCACAATATAGCCGCCATCAAAGAGGCTGGCGATGCGAGCCAGTGCAGCCGGATCGGCTTGCGCCATTCCCATGACACGGAGTTGCTCCTGAGGCATGGTCGGCAGTGCTGCAAGAAATGCATGGACAAGCTGCTTTGCCAGCGCGTGATCGGGATGCGTGGCATCGTTATGCGCCGGGCCGTATTCTCCCAGATGCGTGACACTGTCCCAGGGCAGATTGGTTTTCGGAAAGCGCGGCAACAGCATATCGGCCACTTCTTTGGCCACATACCAGCGGTTCAGATTGTCATTGAACGCGAGCTGATAGCCTTCAGCCAGCAACAGCGGCTCAAAACGATGGGCCGAATCCTCGTTGGTGATCGGTTCCACGGCCTCGACCAGCACCACGCGCGGCCTGTGACGTTTCCAGTCATTGCCAGCCAGCACCTCTGCTTCGTGGCCCTCCACATCGACCTTGAGAAAATCGATCACGGCAGGTGCATGCTCTGCACATAGCCGTGACAGCGTCGTCACGGTCTTGCGGATGCGCTTTCCTGCAAATCCGGCTTTCTCAGCAGCGGCTGCATGATCCGCTGACGCTGTGGAAAGACCATGAAACGTTGCTGCCTCGAAAAGATCCAGCGTGCCTTCCGCGCGACCTGCCAGCGCCGACACTAGAACATCGCGCGGGCGAACCTGACGGTAAAGCGCACCAAGGCTCTCCTGGGGTTCCACGACAATGCCGCGCCAGCCCTGCTCGTAGAACAGATAGGACACGTTATCCGCAATGGCGTGTCCGCCCCCGACATCGATGTAGAAGCCCGTCGTCTGCCCTGCAAAAAGGCGGGCGAGGACAGCATCCTCCATATTCTGGGCGTAAGAAAGCATGGTGATATCCTGTGCAGTCAGCAACGCCTTGAACAGGATGGACCTGCCGCTGTCCAGTGCTTTGAGAGTTCAGCCACAGATGCCGTTGACTTCGCCGGCTGGTACGGCCAGTTTCACTCCACGTGATCTGAAATGGTGGGGGAGATATCAATGCGCATCAATCGTCGGAGTTTCATCGCGGGATCAGCAGCCGTTGCAGCGCTGCCCTCCTTGGCGGAGGCACAGGGCGGCCCGATCCGCATTGGCGAGATCAACAGCTACACCGCGCAGCCCGCGTTTTTGCGGCCTTATCGCAACGGTTGGGAACTGGCCATCGAGCAGGTCAATGCGGCGGGCGGTGTGCTTGGGCGCAAGCTTGACACCGTGTTCCGCGATGATGGTGGCAAACCGGAAGACGCCGTGCGCCTCGCTGGTGATCTGATCAATGCAGAGCGGGTGGACATCCTGGCCGGTGGCTTTCTTTCGAATGTCGGCCTTGCCATTGCCGATTTCGCCAATCAGAACAAGCGGTTGTATGTAGCTTCCGAGCCATTGTCCGATGCTCTCGTCTGGGGCAAAGGCAATCGCTACACCTTCCGTCTGCGCCCCTCAACCTACATGCAGGCTGCCATGCTGGTGGAGGAAGCGGCCAAGCTGAAGAAAAAGCGCTGGGCTGTGGTTGCCCCCAATTATGAATACGGGCAATCAGCGGTAAAATGGTTCAAGGAACTGCTCAAGGCAGCGCAGCCCGATGTGGAATTCGTGGCGGAACAGTTTCCCGCCCTTGGTCGTATTGATGCGGGTGCCACGGTGCAGGCCCTGGAAGCGGCCAAGCCGGATGCTATCTTCAACGTGACGTTCGGTGGTGATCTGATCAACTTCGTGCGTCAGGGCAACACGCGCGGCCTGTTCGAGGGCCGCATTGTCGCCAGCATGCTGACCGGAGAGCCGGAATACATGGACCCGCTCGGCGCTGAAACACCCGTTGGCTGGATTGTCACGGGCTATCCCTATCAGGAGATCAAGACATCGGATCACACCAAATTCGAGATGGCTTACCGGGCGAAGTACAATGACTATCCGCGCCTCGGTTCCGTCGTGGGCTTCGATACGGTCAATGCAATTGCTGCCGCATTGAAAGCGGCCGGCTCCACCGACAACGAAAAACTTGTCGATGCCATGAAGGGCCTCAAGTTCACCAGCGCCTTTGGCCCGGTCGAATTTCGCGCCGTCGACCATCAGGCGACCCTTGGTGCCTTTGTCGGACGCACCGCTGTCAGGAATGGCAGAGGTGTCATGACCGACTGGCGCTACGCGGATGGCACGAAGTATCTACCCTCCGACGCCATCGTGAAGACACTGCGCCCGCAGTGAAAGTGTTTGGATGCGCGGCATCTGCGTCGTGCGTCCTTCGAGGCTCCGCTTCGCACCTCAGGATGAGGAACCTTGAGAATTGAAGAACATTGACCTCCTCATCCTGAGGTGCGAGCCGCAGGCGAGCCTAGAAGGACGTACGACTCATATGCTGCGCCTTGGCGGCAGCTCCCCCGCAAGCGGGGAAAGATCTGGCGCGGAGTTCGCCTGAATGGACTTCATCCTCATCCAGAGCCTGAATGGTCTGGCCTCGGCCTCTTCGCTTTTCCTTGTAGCTTCGGGACTGTCGATCATTTTCGGCGTCACGAGGATCGTGAACTTCGCCCATGGCTCGCTTTACATGCTGGGGGCGTATATCGCCTTCACCCTGATGGGCCTCGTTGACGCCCAGAACGGGCTATCATTCTGGGCTGCAATCCTGCTTTCGGCCTGTGCAGCCGCCGTGATTGGTGCGGTGGTTGAGATGATCGTCCTGCGTCGAATCTACCAGGCACCGGAGCTCTTCCAGCTGCTGGCGACCTTCGGCGTGGTGCTCATGATCCAGGACATCACGCTGGCGCTGTGGGGGCCCGAGGACAAACTCGGTCCGCGTGCGCCGGGCCTGCGCAGTTTCGTGATGATTCTGGGCAATCGCTTTCCCAGTTACGAGCTGTTCCTGATCGCGGTTGGCCCTGTGATGCTGGCCGCATTATGGCTGCTGTTCAACCGCACGCGCTGGGGAACGCTGGTTCGCGCCGCCACGCTGGATCGCGAGATGGTGGGAGCGCTTGGTGTCAACCAGCGTCTGCTGTTCACCACGGTCTTCATGTTTGGTTCGTTTCTGGCGGGCCTGGGCGGCGCGTTGCAACTGCCACGCGAAGCCGTGACACTGCATATGGATCTTGCGATTATTACCGAAGTGTTTGTGGTCGTCGTCATCGGCGGGTTGGGCAGCATTACAGGGGCATATCTTGCGGCTGTGCTGATCGGACTTGTGCATGCCTTCGGCATCGTCATCTTTCCCAAGATCACGCTGGTGCTGGCCTTTCTGGTGATGGCCATCGTGCTTGTGGTGAAGCCTTACGGGCTGCTGGGCAAGAAACCATCCGGCCTTGCCACAAGGGGACAAGGTGTGCCCGAACCGCTGCTGCGCCCTGCCGACAGCCTGACCAAGCAAGCCGGGCTGGCGCTTCTGTTTGTGCTCATCATCCTGCCGCTGCTGCTGGGCGATTACGGTGTGTCGTTCATGACAGAACTTGTGATTCTGGCGCTGTTTGCGGCCTCGCTGCATTTCATCATGGGGCCTGGTGGCATGCATTCTTTCGGTCATGCGGCCTATTTCGGACTGGGCGCCTATGGCGCGGCACTGGCGGTCAAATGGCTGGCGGCACCCATGGCGGTTGGCCTTCTCGCCTCGCCTGTGCTGGCGGGGCTGGCTGGCATCATCTTCGGCTGGTTCTGCGTGCGGCTTTCGGGCGTTTATCTCGCCATGCTGACACTGGCGTTTGCACAGATCGCCTGGGCCACTTCCTTCCAGTGGGTTGATCTGACCGGCGGTGACAACGGCATTCTTGGCGTCTGGCCAAGTGCATGGGCGAAGCCCAAACTGGTGTATTACTATATGGCGCTGGTGCTTGGCGTGATGGGTGTGATGGCCTTGCGCGCACTTGTCTTCACGCCCTTCGGCTATGCCCTCAGAGCGGGCCGGGACAGCCCGTTGCGCGCCGAGGCAACGGGACTGCATGTGCAAAGGCTGCAATGGGCAGGCTTCATCATCGCTGCAATCGCGGCGGGCCTTGCTGGCGGGCTCTTCGCGTTCTTCAAGGGTTCGGTGTTTCCGACGTATCTGTCGATACCACGATCTGTCGATGCACTGCTGATGGTGCTGCTGGGCGGATTGCAGACGATCAGCGGGCCGATTGCGGGCGCTTTCGTCTATGCAGGTTTGCAGGAACAGCTGGTGCGTTTCACAGGCTACTGGCGCTTTGTGCTTGGCCTCATCATCGTGCTGCTGGTCATCCTGTTTCCCAAGGGCCTGGCGGGCACCTTGCAGGACTGGCGCGAAAAGCGGAAAATGGACAACCAGACATGAGCGAGGTTCTCAGTGTCAGAAACCTGTCGAAATCCTTTGGTGGCGTGCAGGCCGTGCGAGACGTTTCATTCGCGGTTTCAGCCGGAGAAATGCTGGCACTGATCGGGCCCAATGGTGCGGGCAAGACAACCTGTTTCAACATGCTCAATGGTCAGTTGAGGCCGGACAAAGGCGAGGTCTGGCTTTCGGGGGAAGCGATCACGGGCCTCGCGCCGCGCATCGCCGCCCGCAAAGGCGTGGGACGCACCTTCCAGATCACCGCGACATATGGCTCCATGACAGTGCGGGAAAATGTACAGACCGCGCTGCTCGCTGGCCATCATGGTGAGTGGCGGCTCTGGGGCCGTGCGGCGGAAAGTTTTCGTGCCGAGGCCGATGCATTGCTGGCACTGGTCAGGATGGAGGATCAGGCGGAGCGGGCCTGCGGTGTGCTGGCATACGGTGATCTCAAGCGGGTGGAACTTGCAGTGGCTCTTGCCAACTCTCCCAGGCTTTTGCTCATGGACGAGCCAACCGCAGGCATGGCGCCCAAAGAGCGCATTGCACTGATGGATCTTGCGGCAGGAATCGCACAATCGCGACAGATCGCCGTGCTGTTCACCGAGCATGACATGGATGTTGTCTTCGCTCATGCAACCCGTGTGATCGTACTGGATCGTGGTCGCCTGATAGCCGAGGGGACCGGCGCTGAAGTGCGGGCCAATGCCGATGTGCGGGCGGTTTATCTGGGCACAGGTGCCACCTATGGGGAGGCGCACGCATGAGCGTTCTCCTTGAGGTGACAGATATCAACGCCTATTACGGCCGCGCGCATATCCTGCATGGCGTGTCGTTCAGCCTCGATGAGGGGCAGGTTGTGGCGATGGTGGGCCGAAACGGCGCAGGCAAATCGACAACCATGAAAGCCATCATGGGCCTGGTGCCGCCAGCCAGTGGCTCCGTGCAGTTTGCAGGACATGACATCGCAGGCCAGGAGCCTTACCAGATCGCACGTCTCGGTCTTGGCTATGTCCCCGAAGAGCGGCGGATTTTCCAGGATCTCACCGTGATGGAGAACCTTGCGGTTGGCGAGCGCCCCCCCCGCCCGGAGGCCCCGCGCTGGAC
>JANNRX010000305.1:0-1836 GCA_031401875.1 Hyphomicrobiales bacterium
GCTCAAAATTCCTTCTTTGAGGGCAGCGCGGTTAAAATGGCCCATTGTTTCGCGCTTCTGTCTCGCAAACCGGACGGTTTGCTTCACCAGAACCACGTCACACTGTACCATTTTTCCTCGCGTCCACCATCTGTTCCTAACGGACGACAGGCCCTAGCAGATGATGCGCAAAGAGGCGATCTTTTCCGCGTTAAAAGGTTACCTCTTGTTGATGTCACTCTATGTAGCTCTTGTCTCACAGATGCAGGAAATGCGACGGTGGGATAACACGTTCACAAAACCCGCACCCGTCCCCATTGCTCCTTCTCTCGTGACCCATACTTCATGACAACTGATCCAGGTTCATTCTTGCTTGATCCGCAGCTGGCAGCCGATACCCAGCTTGTGGGTCATCTTGCCCTCTGTCGTGTTCTTCTGATGAACGACGCCCGCTATCCCTGGCTCATTCTTGTTCCGGAACAGGCTGGATTGGCGGAAATCATCGATCTTGGCGAAGCAGACCGTGAGCAGCTGATGCGCGAGATTGCCACCGCATCGAAAGCCTTGCAGCAGCTTTACAACCCCGACAAGCTGAATATCGGCGCGCTCGGCAACCGCGTCCGGCAATTGCATGTGCATGTGCTGGCGCGCTTCGTCTCGGACGAAGCCTGGCCCGGCCCGGTCTGGGGTGTGGGCGTTGCACAACCCTATCCCCCGCATATGGCCGGAGTGACCATCGACCGTATCGCCGATACCCTCGGCCGAATGGTCTGAAACCCGATTGCCTGCCTCTGACCGGCCCAACAGGATGACACATGCGATTTTTTGATCAGCTTCCCCCTCAGCCCACGCCGGAACTGGGCTTTGCAACCAGCGGTCTGAACCGAGCGGCCTTGCACCGCGAATCGATGGAGTGGCAGCGTGAGGCATTGGCCAATCCCGCCAGCCGTTTTATTGCGATCTGCAAGGATACGCCGGTTTTGCAATTCGATGGCAGCACGTTTGATCCGCTATTCGACCGGCAAGGTGCAGCACGCCTGGGCGATCCTGTGCAGGCATTGTTTCTCGGGCTCGACGGGAACGTGCCGTGGTTCGGTCTGAATATTCCGGCAGAGCAGTTTGACGATCTCAAGGCGCGGTCGGATCTCAAGCTCATCGATATGCGCTCGATCGCCATGCAGGGGCTTTTCCAACCCGGCGTCATCAGCACCATAGGCACTGCAAAAGCCATGTTCCTGTGGCATCAGCGGCATCGCTTCTGCTCGAATTGCGGTGCTGCTTCCGCTTCTGCCTCCAGCGGCTGGAAACGCATCTGCGAAGCGTGCAAGAGCGAGCATTTTCCCCGCACAGACCCGGTTGTGATCATGCTGGCGATCCATGGTGACGAATGTCTGATGGGTCGCTCGCCCGCTTTTCCGGAAGGGCGTTATTCCTGTCTCGCAGGCTTCATGGAACCGGGTGAGACCATCGAGGACGCCGTGCGGCGTGAAATTCTGGAGGAAACCAGCATCACCACGGGGCGCGTCCGTTACCTTGATGCGCAACCCTGGCCATTTCCCAGTTCGCTGATGATCGGATGTCTGGCAGAAGCCACCAGTCGCATCATCACGATTGATCCGGCGGAACTCGCCGACGCCCGCTGGTTCAGCCGCGAAGAAGTGCGACAGATTCTGGCGGAAAGCCATCCAGGTGGCATGACCGCGCCACCACGCATGGCCATCGCCCATCACATCATGCAGGTTTTTGCAGAGGGCTAGGAGCGCCTGAGCCACCGGCAACAAAAGGCTGATTGTCCTGCCGGGGAACATGTGGTTAAACCAGCGTGCTTTCGGTGCTTCTCGTCAAGGAGAAGTGAAA
>JANNRX010000306.1:0-5280 GCA_031401875.1 Hyphomicrobiales bacterium
ATGTGGACCTGATCGTCGAGGCTGTGTTCGAACAGCAGGACGTCAAGAAAGCCGTCACCGAGAAGACCGAGGCTGTCATCGGCAAAGACATCATCTTCGCTTCCAACACCTCGACAATCCCGATCTCGCAGCTCGCCAAGAATTCGAAGCGGCCTGAGCAGTTCGTCGGCATCCATTTCTTCTCGCCCGTCGAGAAGATGCTGCTGGTTGAAATCATCAAGGGCGAGAAGACCGGTGACAAGGCGCTGGCGACCGCGCTGGATTATGTCCGTGCCATCCGCAAGACGCCGATTGTCGTCAATGACAGCCGTGGCTTCTTCGCCAACCGCTGCGTGCTCAACTACATCCTTGAAGGGCACCTGATGCTGGATGAGGGCATTCCGCCCGCCATGATCGAGAACGCCGGCAAGATGGCGGGCATGCCCGTCGGGCCGCTGTCCCTGAACGATGAGGTGGCGCTGGATCTGGGCTGGAAGATCCTCAACGCCACCAAGGCCGATCTCGGGCCCAAGGCCATCAGTGCGGTGCAGGAGAAGATCCTGGAGTTCATGGTGGTGAAAAGCGAGCGCTTCGGTCGCAAGAACGGCAAGGGTTTCTACGATTACGACGGCAAGAACAAGAAGCTCTGGCCCGGCCTCGCCAAGTTGCAGAAGAAGACACTCGATCCAGAGACGCTCGACATCGAGGAGCTGAAGCACCGCCTGCTGGTGACGCAGGCACTCGAAGCGGCAAAAACCGTGGAAGACGGCGTCATCGTCGACCCGCGCGAGGCGGATGTCGGTTCCATCCTGGGCTTCGGATTTGCACCTTATACCGGCGGTACTCTTTCCTACATCGACGGTATGGGCGCCAAAGCCTTTGTAGCGATCTGTCAGAAGTTGCAAAAAAAGCATGGCAAGCGCTTCAAGCCAAATCCGCTCCTGCTGGAAATGGCGGCCAATGGCGAGACTTTTTATGGCCGCATGATGCCGAAGAAAAAGGCGGCGTGACGCCAACGGTCTTTACGATTGGCATCTGTTACCGATCCGATGCTGCGTGCTTCGAGACGCCCCTTCGGGGCTCCTCAGCATGAGGAACCTTTTTGTCAATCCACGACCTCCTCATGCTGAGGAGGTGCGGAACGCGCCGTCTCGAAGCACGCGAAACACGCTCGTATAGCGAGTGGGTTATGAAGACCTCGGGTATTACATAAAAAAAAGGCCCCCAATGGGAGCCTTTTCATTGTTTATAAGGCCCTCGTGATCAGGCCGAAATCGCCTTGAGCCTTGCCGACAGGCGGGCAACTTTGCGCGACGCCGTGTTCTTGTGCAGCGTACCGTTCTGGGCCGCCTTCATCATGGCGGACTGGGCCGCGATGAATGCCGCGCTTGCGATCTTTGCGTCGCCACCAGCCAGTGCTTCTTCAGCCTTGCGAACATGGTTGCGAACACGCGTCGTGCGCATCTTGTTCACAGCCGTGCGCTTGATGGCCTGACGGGCTGCTTTCTTTGCAGAAGAGGTATTTGCCATGGGTAAACCTTTGTCAGATGACCGTTGTCACCCATGCGAAGATGATTGACGATGACGGAAAATGGATAAGCGGCAAGAATATCTGTCGCGAGTAAAAGCGCTATAATCGCAAGAAGGCTCGGCGTCAATATCTTGTCACAGGACGGGATATGAAAGGCGCTTTTTCGCCACCGCAATCATCAATCCGTATTACTTGTTCCTGAACACCGGTTTGCGTTTTTCGATGAACGCGGTCATGCCTTCCTTCTGGTCGCTGGTCGCGAACATTGCCGCAAAAAGCCGCCGCTCGAAGCGCAGGCCTTCGGCAAGGCTCGTCTCGAAGGAACGATTGACCGCATCCTTCGTCATGGCAGCGATGGGCTGCGAGTAAGACGCGATCTGCGTAGCGGCCTTGAGTGCCTCTTCCATCAACTTGTCCGCAGGTACAACACGCGAGACAAGGCCGCAGCGCTCTGCCTCCGCCGCATCCATCATGCGCCCCGTAAGGCAGAGATCCATAGCCTTGGACTTGCCGATGAAGCGTGCCATGCGCTGGGAGCCGCCGGCGCCCGGCATGACACCAAGCTTGATCTCGGGCTGACCGAATTTTGCAGTATCCGCGGCAATGATGAAATCACACATCATGGCGACCTCGCAGCCGCCGCCAAGGGCGAAGCCTGCGACAGCCGCAATGATGGGCTTGCGACGCTGGCTGATACGATCCCATTCCAGAAACTTGTCATCCATGTAGGTGCCGGGAAACTTGCGGTTCAGCATGCCCTTGATATCCGCACCTGCGGCAAAAGCCTTGTCAGATCCCGTCAACACCATGCAGCCGATCGACTTGTCCTTTTCGAACTTGTCCATCGCCTTGTTCACATCGCTGATCAGGAGATCACTGAGTGCATTGAGTGCCTCCGGTCGGTTCAGTCTGATGACGCCGACGGCACCGTGGGTTTCAACCAGGATCGTTTCATAGGCCATGCTGTTGTTTCTCCAATCCGTCTGACTCTAGCGCCCGGAAACATGGATGAAAAGCCATCGGCTTAACCTCAATGCTTAACCAAGAATGAATCGTACCCGCCCCGCGTGTTCCGATATGTTGCAGTATGGAACAAACAGAGGTTCCGCGCATGCAGACAGGCACATCCGGCCCATTCGACGGGCGCTACCGCATCCTTGACAGCTATCGCTTCATCGCGGCCAGCATGATCTGCGTCTATCACTTCAACAAGGCTGATATCCTGGGTCTGGCAACTCTGTCGCCATTGTTTGAGAATATCAGACTGGGCGTGGATTTCTTTTTCATCCTTTCCGGTTTTGTGATTGCGAAAACCTATCTCCACAAGATTCACGACACTGCCAGCTTCGGCACATTCATGTGGCGACGGTTTGCGCGGCTCTATCCCCTGCATTTGCTCACGTTGCTGATCGGCATTGCTGGTGGCCTGGTGATCGGCCACAGAGGCCTTCAGGAAGGAACCAATCCCGAGATTTTTTCATCCACAGCAATTATCGCCAATCTGGCGCTGACCCACAGTCTTGGCGTGACGCAATACGGCTCGTTCAACATTCCCTCCTGGTCGATCAGCGCGGAAATGTTTGTCTATGCGCTGTTTCCATTGTTCGCCCTGATGGTGACACGGCTACCCGTTCTGGTGAATGCGCTGCTCGTCGTTGCCTATATCGTGGCAACGGTGCTGATCCGCGAGCAGCTTGGTCTGAGAGACTGGACCTTGACATGGTATGATCTGGGGGCACTGCGCGCCGTACCGACATTCTTCAGCGGGGTGCTGATTGCGCATCTTCTTGCCACGCGCTGGAAAAATTTCGCCCCCTCTCTCTGGTGGGCCCATGCAGCCTTCGCACTGGCCCTTGTGCCCATGCATCTGAATGCCAGGGATGAGTGGGCTCTCGCCGCTTTTGCGCTCGTGGTGGTGCTTGCGGCCGCTTCAGAGCAGAATGGTGCAAAAAGCCGCTTGCAGACCCCTCGGTTCGTGCAGCTGGGCGATGCATCCTACGCGCTTTACATGTGGCATATGCCCATCAAGGTTGGCATCTTTGCCATTATGGGCAAAGTGTTCGGGACCGCTCTGCTCCCGATGTGGAGCGCTGCAATCATCTCCTTTGCCACAGCCCTTATGGTAGCCCTTGTCTGTTACAGAATATTTGAATTGCCTGCGCGCAGGTTCCTGCTCGACCTGGCAGACAACCCAGTCAAACCAAAGCATCTTCCGGCATAATCATGGGCAGAAAGCACAAAAAACCCGGCAAAGGCCGGGTTTTTCAATGGGCGTGAACCAACAGATTACTGCTTGGCGAGGCCAAGACCAGCAAAGCGATTGTTGAACTTCGACAGTCGCCCGCCGCGGTCCATCAGCTGCTGCGAACCACCGGTCCAGGCCGGGTGCGTGCTTGGATCGATATCGAGCGCAAGCTTGTCACCTTCCTTGCCATAAGTGGACCGTGTCAGATATTCGGTCCCGTTCGGCAGAACGAGCGTGATGAAGTGATAATCGGGATGAATTTCGGCTTTCATGGCAACTGGCTCCTGCGCCCCTTGGCGCATTGATCAATGATCAGAATTCGGAAGGCGTCGCATTACAGCAAGCAGCCCGAATGCACAAGATGCAACCGCCTGCTCCGTATCCAGCACTACGATTTTTGAAAAGGACATTGTTCAAAGTCACACTATCCTAAGCCGCGCCTGCCCTTTATGCCTGATATTGTAACCTTAAACACCGAGGCAACCATGCTTAAACTGAGATCCGCCCAGAAAATCATCAAGGTCGCACTGGAGGCCGCCCGTGCGCAATCCATGAAGCCATTGGCCATCGCCGTCGTCGATGCTCGCGGGGCATTGCTCGCTTTTGCCGCCGAGGATGGCAGCAGCCTGAAGCGCGAGAAAGTGGCACGCGGCAAGGCCGATGGCGCGATTGCCCTGGGAATATCCTCCAGAGCCATCGGCAAGATGGCAGCGGAGCGTCCGCAATTCGTGGCCGCAGTCAGCCACGCTGTTGGCGGATCATTGATTCCGGTGCCAGGTGGTGTGTTGATCCGGGATGCCAAGGGCGCAGTCTTTGGTGCCGTCGGCGTCTCTGGCGATACCTCGGACAATGACGAGCTGGTTGCTGTCAACGGCATTGAAGCGGCAGGCCTCAAAGCGGACACGGGCGCATAAAACACGGTTGCCCAAACTTGTCTGCCAATGAAAACATAAAAAACCCGGCGTAAGCCGGGCTTTTTATAGAAATTTCCAGTGGAGCTGGAAAAAGGGTGACTATCAGGCGGCTTCCGCCTCGTCGGCATCCTCGTCCTCGGCAACGGCAGCATCAGCAGCAACCTTGGCGCGGCGTGGATTCTTGGCGAGACTGGTTTCGATCTTCTTGAGAGCCTCTGTATCCGTGATCTCGTCGACAGCGGCGATTTCGCTCATCAGTCGCTCCAGGGCGGCTTCGTAGAGCTGGCGCTCGGAATAGGATTGCTCCGGCTGGGCTTCCGAACGATAGAGATCGCGGACCACTTCTGAAACAGCGATGATGTCGCCGGAATTGATTTTCGCCTCGTATTCCTGGGCACGGCGGCTCCACATCGTGCGCTTGATGCGCGCACGGCCTGTCAACACCTCAAGCGCCTGATTGATCGCCGCCTCATCGGACAGCTTGCGCATACCGACCTGGGCGATCTTGGCTGTTGGTACACGCAGGGTCATCTTTTCCTTCAGGAAGGAAACAACGAAAAGTTCAAGCTTGAAACCAGCAATTTCCTGTTCTTCGATCGAAACGATTTTTC
>JANNRX010000307.1:0-4406 GCA_031401875.1 Hyphomicrobiales bacterium
AGCCGTTTAACAGTGGCTCGTCTACCGGTAAATCAAGAGCCACGCGCACTCCTATCATCAGCTTCGCGCCTGTCTCAAGCAGAAACGCCATCCTGATTCTGAAATCCTGGATCACGCCGCATTTTGCCCGGGCCGGCGACATATCCTAAATCGCAACCGGCTTGTAACGCCCATCCGGCTGCAACACCATATCGACCCTCGCGTTGTGAAACTCTGCCAGCGACTAGCGGTGGCCGATGGACACGATAGTGGAGTTTGGCAGGAGCGAGCGGATGCTGTAGAAAATCGCAGCTTCCATTGGCTCATCAAGGGCAGAGGTGGATTCGTCCATCAGCAGCCAGTTTGGCTTGGCCAGCAATGCCCGAAAAAGAAAGAATTGGCTAAAAAAATGGGACCAAAAATGGGACCAATTATGGGGCACGAAAATCCTTTTAATTCTAAAAAACGTTATATGTCATGATGTTATGGTTGTTAAGTGGCGTCTCCCGTAGGGCGCGCCATAGTAATGGGTTCTGACACTAGCTGGGCGCAATCGTTCTTTGGTGTTGTGGAACAGAGTTCTCTTTATCCTGTCATGGATCATGCGACTGGCTGGGTGCAAAAATCCGGGATGCGCGCTGCGGCGCAGTTGTCCGCTATCTGAAAAATAGATTGATTGTTAGGGAGGGCTGTCCGGCGGGCAGTCCTTTGTCATTTCAGTGGTCGTCCATAAAGCTCAAGCCGATGGCCAGTGAGTTCAAATCCCAGCTTCAGTGCAATTTCGGTCTGAAGTCGTTCGATTTCTTCTGACCTGAACTCGATCACCTTGCCGCTGTCCGTGTCGATGAGATGATCATGGTGTGAGCCGGAGGCTCTTTCCACGCGGAATCGACCGCCTTCAAAACTGTGTTGCTCGATCAAGCCGATTTCGGCAAAAATCTTCAGGGTCCGGTAGACAGTCGAAAGCGAAATGCGGTTGTCCTTCAGGACCGCGCGACGATGCAGTTCGAGAACATCAGGATGGTCACTTGCCGAGGAAATCACTTCGGCAATGATCTTGCGTTGCCCGGTTATGCGCCGACCTTGCGCCTTGCACATTTCGATCAGTGTTGGTTTTCGCGCACGCATGGCCAGCCTTTAATTGGAAACGATTTGCAATTGCATTGACATGTTAGTGATTAGCTTATAACTTTTGTTAATGCAAATTATTTGCAATAAGGAATTTCCATGTCGCTTTTGACGAGGGCGGAACATGAAGTCCGCGAGAAAGGCTGGAACAGGCAGCGCGGCGAGGCTTCGTTGTCGGACGTGCATCGCAGTATTCCAGTCACGACATCCGGATCAACCTGGCGCAAGGGCGCTGCCTTCATCGGCCCTGGCTATCTCGTGGCTGTCGGTTACATGGACCCTGGCAACTGGGCCACCTCGATCGCTGGCGGTTCCAAATTCGGCTACACCCTGCTTGTGGTGGCGCTGGTCTCCAACATCATGGCCATCGTGTTGCAAGCGCTTTGCGCCCGTCTCGCCATCGCTTCCGGACGGGATTTGGCGCAAGCCTGCCGTGATGCTTTTCCAAAACCGGTCGCTCTTTTCCTGTGGTTCCTCGCGGAAATCGCCATCATCGCCACGGATATTGCCGAGGTCATCGGTACTGCCATCGGGTTGAACCTGATCTTCGGTATCCCATTGGAAATCGGCGTCATCATTACGGCCCTGGATGTCTTCCTGATCCTTTATCTACAAAAACTGGGGTTTCGCTGGATCGAGGCTTTGATCATTGCACTTCTGGCCATTATTGCCGTGTGCTTTACAATCCAGATTGCCCTTGCCAACCCAGACTGGGCGGCTGTGATCAAGGGTTTTGCGCCAACTACTGAAATTGTGACCAACCCTGAGATGCTTTATCTCGCACTCGGTATTCTTGGTGCCACGGTCATGCCGCACAATCTCTATCTCCATTCCGGCATTGTGCAGACACGAGCCTATGGCGAGACGATCCCCGAGAAGCGTCAGGCCTTGAAGTTTGCCACAATCGACTCAACCGTCGCGCTCATGTTCGCATTGCTGGTGAATGCCTCGATCCTGATTCTTGCGGCAGCTGCTTTCCACAAGACGGGCCGAACCGAGGTGGCCGAACTGGCGGAAGCGCACAAGTTGCTTGCCCCCATTCTGGGCCTTGCCATCGCCCCGACGCTCTTTGGAATCGCGCTTTTATGCTGTGGTATCAACTCGACAGTTACCGCCACACTGGCTGGCCAGATCGTCATGGAAGGCTTTCTGGATATCAAGCTGCCGCCCTGGCTGCGCCGTCTGATCACACGCGGCATCGCTATCATTCCGGCAGCTGCTGTGACCATCTGGTATGGCGACAGCGGCACGGCCAAATTGCTGATCCTCACTCAGGTTGTCCTGAGCCTGCAACTCTCTTTCGCCGTCTTTCCGCTGCTGATGTTCACGTCGGACAAGAAAAAGATGGGGGAACTCGTCGCACCTTTGTGGCTGATGGCCTTCGCTGTTGTGATCGGCGTGGTTATCGCAGTCCTTAACATCAAACTGCTGTATGACTTTGCGACGGGCTGATCCTTTGCAAGCGATTACGACAATCGTGAATGGAGGACTTACCGAGCTTGAAGAAATTTTTAGGTCATCCACACGAAAAAAACCGCCCTTTAATGGCGGTTTGAACCGCCTCACCTACCAAACAATAAACTGATGGCCGAAGGCCACAAAGGCAAAAGACGGCGATAAGGATAAAGACAAGGAGCAGTCCGATCGGTTCATTGCAACCGCTCGGATGCTTAGTGCTGATGAAAGTGGCAATTTATTTGAACGCGCCATTATGATGGTTGTCCCCGCCCGCGAGACAAAAGATCGTAGCAACATCTGATGTGATCTTCAGTCATAAAGTCTGTAAACGAATCTACCGTTGGCTCTTGCACAGCCCATGGTGGGGGAGGTGGCTCATTGCCAGCTTCTAGACTAGGTATGATGCGCCTCATCCACACGCGTACATATCTGCGGCTTGAAGCGGCAATACGCGCTCATCAGATCGAAAAATTATATCACCAAGCTTTGAGCGCAGCCTATCGGGGGTTAAACGCCTAAATTTTTTCCATTCTTCCTATATATCCAATCTTTTCGGACTGTTCGTCAAACACAAAATCTATTCGATCCAGATCACCGAAATCAAATCTCTTCACCGTCGCCGCAACCAACTGGAAAAGCATTAGAGTTTAAGGGACATCCCATTTCCGTGTAAGCGTTTTGCCAAAAACATTGCAATATCTCTGTCCTGAAAGTGTGATGCCTATCCCCTTAAATGCTCTCTCAAAAGATTCATGAGATATTTGATAAACTGCGTTCTGTCGCTTTCTCCCCATCCGTAGAAAGAGGTGGTTCGAATGTCGATTGAATCCAGATGGAGATAAGTTCAAAAAAGCAATAGCCAAGGCAGACCACAAGTGCGGCTATCGCCGATAGCACCCTCTGCCGCAGTCCATCGTGCCTCGCGGATTGTCCCTTCGAAAGCCGCTGCGCCCCAGCGCACCATGACGACGCACAGTGCCAGAACGGCAATGACGCGACAAGCTCCTCACGGATCGAACCGAACGATGCCACTACAGGCGCTAGAGCAGTCCAAAAAGAATTGAAGACAATCGACAATCGGGCAATGATTGTTGCGAGGATTGCATCGCGGCGGGAGCTTCGGCGAAAGCCACCTCTGCAAATATGAGGACGATTGCTGGGATCTACCAGGCGCTAACACAACAACCGGTCTTGTATTGCCCAATCCTCATCACTGGTACACCCATGAACTTCATGTCCAATATCCTCTTGTGACGAGGATACGCCAGTACGCTACGCCTGCGCGAGTCAAATTAGGACATGGCTCTGATCCTTCGTTTTGAAGTACCATCTGCATCTCGGAAAACAGTTCCTCAAGAAAATCTCATTGATCGCCGGTATCGCCCATGAGCCGCAACATATCCTTGCCAGCCATCAAGGATTATCGAGCGTGGTGAACAGGGCGGCGATGCGCCATCCTTCTGCGGTCTTGCGACAGAGGATGCTGACAAGAAAGCGCGTCACGGAAGGCGCGTTCTTCGTACCCAGATGGAGATCGAGCGGCATGTGCAGATAGGCGACGTCCAGGCCGACTTCCACAACTCTTGCACGGTCAAAAAGGGGCTCGACGCGCCAGATTTCCAGGGTCTGAAAACGGCTCATGCGTTCAATGAGCGCGTCGCGACCCCATATGGATTTGCCATCGCTGACCCATAAAAAATCGGCGGAATCGAGCAGGACCTTCCGGACCCGCGTCAGATCGCGCGCGTTCTGCGCGGATGAAAACTCACCATAGGTTGCAAGGACCTCGCTGCGCGTATCGGATTTCGCCGGAGCTGCGGTGAGCATGCCCAAGACAAGAA
>JANNRX010000308.1:0-9824 GCA_031401875.1 Hyphomicrobiales bacterium
CAGCTCGATGGTTTCGAGGGCGACGGTCAAGGCGCCACGTCCCGGCCCTTGCGGCCCGGCCATGGGATCTGCAGGAAAAGGCCGGTGACCCGCCGGCGGTCGACCAGCACGACGACCACCAGCAGCAGCCCGATCCAGAACTGCCAGTATTGCGGCGTGAAAGCTGCAATCCAGTCCTGCAGGAACTTGAAGACAATGGCACCGATGATGCCGCCATAGAGATAACCCGCTCCGCCAATGATCAGCAACAGCATCACATCTGCAGAGCGGTGAAAGGCCAGCACATCAAGCGAGACGAATTGGGCAGTCTGCGCAAGCAATGCGCCTGCAGCACCGGCATAAGCAGCGGACAGGGTGTAGATTGCAACCAGTCGCCTTGCGGGTGGCACGCCCGAGGCCGCCGCCCGTAGGTGATTGTCCCTGATGGCCTTGAGGGAAAGTCCGAAGGGGGCATGCACAATCCGGCGGGCCAGAACAAACAGCACAAACAGCACGGTGAGCGAATAGAGATAGGCCGTCTTGCCAAACAGATCGAAACTGAACAGGCCAAGCACCGGCCCCATCTCGACACCCTGAAGCCCGTCGGCACCGCCCGTCAACGCGCTCCAGGAATTCGCCAGCTCATGCAGCAGCAGGGCAATTCCAAGCGTGACCATCAGGCGTGTCAAGTCATTGCCCTTGAGCACAAGCGGGCTGGTCAGCACGCCCGTTATGCCACCCGCAGCCATGCCAAACGCAAGACCAAGCAACGGATCCGCATTGACGTGCTTTGCCAGCAATCCGGCGGCATAGGCACCAACGCCCAGAAACGCTGCATGGCCGAGGGAGACAAGTCCGGCGTAGCCCAGGATGAGATCGAGCGAGAGCGCAAACAGTGCCAGAATCGCAATCTCGTTCATGATCAGCAGCTGGCGAGGGAAGATCGCGTAGGCTGCAAAGGCCATAACCCAGAACATGATCTCGGCCGGATGCCAGCGGCGTGCCTGATACAAGGATCCACGCACGCGGTCTTCGAGGGGCTTCGCGCTCATTTGCGTGCCCTTGCAAACAATCCTTCGGGTTTGGCCAGCAGCACGATGACCATGAGGGCATAGATGATGAAGGCCCCGATCTGGGGCACGAAATACTTTCCGGCCACATCCGCAACACCCAGAAGCATGGCGGCCAGAAATGGGCCGGTGATAGTCGACGTGCCGCCCACAGTCACCACAATGAGGAAGTAGATCATGAATTTAAGCGGAAAATTTGGATCCAGTCCCAGCAGTTCAATGCCCAGTGCACCCCCCAATCCTGCCAGGCCGGAGCCAATGGCAAAGGTGAAAGCAAACAGCTGATTGACCGGAATGCCCAACCCCCGCGCCACCCGCGCGTCATCAACCGCCGCGCGCAGGCGGCTGCCAAAACGGGTGCGGGTGAAACCATATTGCAGGCAAACGGCCAGAAGTCCGCAGAGAATGATGACAAATAGCCGATATTTGCCAATACCAACGCCCATGACATCAAAGCGCCCCTGCAACCACGTCGGCAGACGGATGATCTGCTGGGTTGAGCCCATGAGGTAATCCGTTCCCGCAACAGCCATGAAGACAAGGCCAATGGAAAACATCACCTGATCAAGATGGCTTTTGGCGTACATCGGGCGATACAGCAGCCGCTCCAGTACAACGCCGAGGATGGCCGAGAACAGAAACGCTGCGGGTAGTGTCCACAGAAAGGACACCCCGTGGCGCTGCATCAGGATAACCGTGGCATAGCCGCCTGCCATCGCAAAGGCTCCGTGCGCGAGGTTGACAAAGTTCATCAACCCCAGCGTCACGGATAATCCGCTCGCGAGGACAAACAGCACCATCCCGTAGGCGATGCCATCGAAAAGGATGGTCAGCACAATGAATACCCTGCCAGGATCTTATTTCTTGGTTTTCACGGGATCCTTGACATCGGGTATGGTCGCAAACTCCACATTGTAAAGCTCGCCATCAACCTTCTCGACCTTGCGGATATAGACATTCTGGATGATGTCGCGTGTCTCGGGATCAATTGACATCGGGCCGCGGGGGCTGTTCCACTTCAGGCCCTTCATGGCATCAACCAGGGCTTCGCCGCCGTTGCCGCTGGTCTTCTTCAAACCCTCGTAGAGCGCATGCATGCCATCGTAGCCACCAACCGCCATGAAGTTTGGACGCAGGTTGTTGTTGGCCTTGCGGAAGGCTGCAACAAACGCCTTGTTCTCCGGGCTGTCATGGGCTGCAGAATAATGGTGTGCCGTGACAACGCCCATGGCTGAATCGCCAATGCTGTTGAGAATATCGTCATCCGTCACATCGCCGGTTCCGATCAGGCGAATACCGCTCTTGTCCATGCCGCGCTCGACAAACTGCTTCATGAACTGCGCGCCAACGCCCGATGGAACAAACACCAGCAATGCGTCTGGCTTGGCATCGGCAATACGTTGCAGAAAGGGGGAAAAATCAGGATTTTGCAACGGCACGCGCATGTTCTCAACCTGTCCTCCGGCCTCCTTGAATGTGGCTGAGAAAGAAGTTTCAACATCATGGCCCGGACCAAAATCAGTCACGATAGTGATGATGCGCTTGATGTTTTGCCGGGCTGCCCAGGTGCCGAACGGGCCGGCAATCTGCGGCACAACCTGGCTTGTCCGAACGATGAAAGGGGAGCGTTCGGTGATGATCGATGTCGCGGCGGACATCACCACCATCGGTGTCTTGCCTTGCGTGGCAAGCTGAGCTGTCGCCAGCGCCAGAGGAGTCAGGCCGAAGCCTGCTATGGCGGTGACCTTGTCGTTGACGATCATTTCCTGCGCGATGCGGCGGGTCACATCAGCAACGCCTGTATCATCCTTGAGGATGACCTCCAGCTTCCTGCCAGCGATTGTCGCGCCGTTCTGCTGGACATAGAGATTCACAGCTGCGGAAATCTGTTTGCCTGTTGATGCAAATGGTCCCGTCATCGGCAGAATGAGGCCGATCTTGATGGCTTCCTGTGCGTATGCGGTTGTCGCCATCAGGCTTGCAACAGCAGCCCCCATGATTGATTTCAGAAAAATCCTGCGCATAGTTTCCTCCTCCGTTTGTTATGGTTGTTCGTTCATTCGCCGTTGTCATCGCGGTAAACAAGCCCAGCTTTTGTGAGGCTCTCACGCATCTTGTACATGTCGAGGCCAAGCTCGCCCGAGGCAAGTCTCTGTCGCTTGTCTTCTTCGTTCGCCTCGCGCAGAACGGCGGCTTTTGCGGTCTGGGCCGCATCGAGGCGTGGGACAACACAGATGCCATCGTCATCGGCCACGTTCACATCACCTGGATTTACCAATGCGCCCGCGCAAACCACGGGTATGTTGACGCTTCCAAGTGTGGCCTTGACCGTGCCTTTGGCCGAGATGGCACGTGACCAGACCGGAAAGCCCATCTGGGTCAAGGTCTTGATGTCGCGTACTCCCGCATCGATCACGAGGCCGATGCCGCCGCGTGCCATGAGAGACGTGGCCAGCAGGTCACCGAACATGCCATCGGTATTATCCGCCGTGCAGGCCACGACCAGAATATCGCCGGGCAATATCTGCTCGATGGCGGCATGGATCATCCAGTTATCACCGGGCTGGGCCAGAACGGTCACTGCACCGCCTGCGACCTGCGCGCCCGGCCAGATCGGGCGCATATAGGGCTTCATCAGGCCGCTGCGTCCCATCGCCTCATGGGTGGTCGAGACACCGGCTTTGGCCAAGGTGGACATCACAGTCGAATCGGCGCGTTTGCTGGTGCGGATGACGACAGGGTTCATGCCAGCACCTCCAGCGCTTCAGGGAACAGGCGCTGATAGGCCTCGCCATAAGTCATCGTCTTGCCCGAGTTACGTCCGCCCTGCATGCCGCGATTGAGCGCGACGCGGGTGTAATACTCCCACAGGTGCTTCTGGGCGGCAAGAACTTCGAACGCCTTGCGCTTGATCTCCCAGACCTCGTCGATATTGAGGATCACGTTCGGCTTGAAATTGCACTGCTCAGGCTGGTGTGGTTCGAACAGGAAAACCGGCGGTGCTGCATAGGCGCGGTCCGGATCAGGTTTGTGGCCGGCAGCCTGAGCGATGATGCGCGCTTCCTGTGCAAAGCGTGTCGCTTCAGGGTGGTCGACATTGTAGGGGTCTTCGAGCGAATGGGTCAGCACGAAAGACGGATTGCATGCATGGAAGATGTCGATGGCACGATGGAGCATCGTGTCGGTGGTGCGCAGGGGATAATCGCCCGCATCCATGAACTCGATCTCGGCCCCTAGCATCGCCGCTGCACGCTCGGCCTCATCGCGCCTTTGCGCCTTCACATCGGCCATGATCACGCCGGGTTGCTTCCAGGCGAACTGGCTTTCGCCGCGCTCGCCATAAGCCAGACACAGGATTTTAATGCGCATACCGCGCTTGGCGTGCAGAGCAATCGCGCCTCCCGCGCGCCAGACAAAATCGCCGGGATGCGCGGTAATCACGAGGCCTGTTTTATGCAGAGTACTCATGTTTCATTCCATTCCATTCCATTTATCGATATTCATTGCGCGGCCAGCAAGCGGCCATGGGGAGCATACGCAGTGCCGTCAAACAGCACCCGTGCCGTGCGCAGCAGCCCAGCTCGCTCAATCTCTGGTGCTTGCGCTGTGCCGCCAACGGTCAGATTGACTGTGAATTCCCCCGTCGGATGCTCCACCGTGACAATCCGCTCGCGCCCATCCGCCATTGTTGCCATCGCATATGCGGCAGAACCTGGCAGCGCGGCCGCCGTCGCCACGGTAACGGCAGCAAAAACGCCTATGGAACTATGACATTCATGCGGAATAAAGCTGCGCGTCGCGATACTGCCGCCGCTTTGCGGCGCGGCTACCAGCGCGATCTTAGGCACGACCTTGGCGCTGACATCTCCCAGATTCATCATCGGTCCGGCAGCCAGACGAATGGTCTCGATGCGGGCTTTCAGACCTGTGTCCTTGTCAAGAACTTCGCGCGGCTCATATCCCGTGCAACCCACATCTGTGGCCCTTATCACGATGACCGGCATGCCATTGTCGATCAGTGTAACGTCGATGCCACCAACGCGGTCAACGATATTGCCAGTGGGAAGCAGCGAACCGCAGACGGAGCCTTCGGCATCCAGAAAACTGATCGTGATTGGTGCGGCTGTGCCGGGCGAACCATCAATGCGGGCTGTGCCTTCGTAATTCACGGCACCGTCAGGAGTATCAATCACAAGATCGGCAATCGTGCCTGTATTCACAGTCCGGACGCGCACCACCGTGGTTGCCATACCCGCCTTGACAAGGCCACGCTCAATCGCGAATGGGCCAACGCCCGCGAGAATGTTGCCGCAGTTTGGCGTCGTATCCACCATGGGCTTGTCAATACCGACTTGCGCGAACAGAAAATCGATATCACAGCCGGGCTGAGAAGAGCGTGAGATGATCGCAGCCTTGCTCGTCAGAGGATGTGCGCCGCCAAGTCCGTCAATCTGGCGTCCATCCGGCGACCCCATCAGGGCGAGCAGAAATGCATCCCTCTCCGTCGTATCGGCTGGCAAATCCTCCGCGAGGAAGTAAAGCCCTTTTGAGGTGCCACCACGGATCATCATGCATTGGACACCGCGCTGACGCATCTCAGCCACCCGCAGTAATGCCGGCACGTCGGATCACATCGCGCCAGATCGTGATTTCGGAGGCGATATGGGTAGCGAATGCCTCCGGTGTGGTCTTGATTGCAATGGCTCCGTCATTCTGGAGATTCTTTACGATATCCGGAGAATCCATCAATGCATTGATCTCTGTATTCATGCGCCGGATAATGGCTTGCGGTGTCTGTCTGGGCGCCACAAGGCCATACCATTGCACGGCATCGAATGCGGGCAGGCCACTTTCCGCAATGGTCGGCAATTGAGGCGCAAAAGGTGCTCGCGAAAGGCTTGAGACGGCAAGCGTGCGCAGTTTGCCACCCGCCGCCAGCGGCAAGACAGCAGGTCCTCCTGTGAGAGTGAACTGGATTGCGCCGCCAACAAGATCGTTGATCATCGGACCTGTGCCACGATACGGTATATGCACGGCCTCATATCCCGCTGCGAAACCGAGGTAGGCACCCGCGACATGAGCGGCGCTACCAACACCGCCCGATCCGAAATTCAGCTTGCCCGGATTGGCTTTCGCATAAGCAATGAACTCGACGAAAGACTTCACCGGCAAATCCGGGTTAACCGTGAGGATATTGGGTACCGAGGCCACAAGCGCCACGGGGGCGAAGTCCCTTTGTGGATCATACGGAAGAGAAGGATAGAGCGAGGGATTGAAGGCAAGCGTCCCGATGTGCCCCATCAGGAACGTATGGCCATCCGCTTCGCTTCTCGCCACTGCGCCTGCCGCGATGGATCCACCCGCGCCCGGCCGGTTTTCGATGATGATCGATTGACGAATCACAGGCTCCAGCTTTTGCCCGATTACTCGCGCAAGAAGGTCTGTGCTTCCTCCCGGCGTGAAAGGCACGACGAACTTGATGACCTGCGAGGGCCAGCCTGCCTGGGCGCGCACAATGCCTGGCGCTGCGATGATGCCTGCACAGAGGGCACGGCGTGTAAGGCGAACACGTGTCATGCTGTCTTCTCCTTCGTTGAGCCTGCGCCGCGCTGCTGGGCATCAGCCACCGCGATGGCAAGGGCCGGGTTCAATCCAAAGGCCGTGAGCATCTCGGCTGCTTCGCGCATTTCTGCGGCCCGGCGAATGCCATGGGTCGTCACGCGCTCTTGCATGGTTTCTGCCAGTTCATGCCAGTTGAGCGATGGGAATGTCTCGGTGAGACTGGCAAACACCTCATCCTTGACGCCCGCGGCCTCAGCGACTGTCGCGCAATCAACCAGCAATGCCTCCAGACCCTTGATCAGGATGCTGCGGCTGAGTTTCATGGCGGAAGCGCGGCCGAAGACATCGGACACGGCTGTCAGATTCATGCCGAGGGCATTCAGACGTTCTGCGGCGGTGGTGGCATGAGGCCCTCCGGCCAGAATAGGCACATGCAGGCCGATCTTCATGACAGGTGCCATTACGGCAGCTTCAAGATAATGACCGCCAGCAGCTTCTATGACGGCAGCGGCTCGCTGTTTGGTTGAAGGCGCCGCAGAATTGACATCCACGAACAACTGGCCTTGCTCGATCAGATGCGAAACGCTTTGCGCTACCTCTTCTGTTGCATTTGCCGTCACGGATGAGAAGACGATGTCTGCGGCTGTAAGCGCCTCGGCCATCACAGCATGGCAGGCAACGCCAAGTGTAGCGGCCACCGCCTCGATTTTCCTCCCCGACATTTCGCCAAAGCGGATATCATACGCACGAATGGACGTGATGCCGCGCGCGCTCAATCCGCGCGAAAATGTCTGTCCTACTTCGCCAAAGCCGATGAAAGCGATGGAAGGATGCGCCCTCGAAGCCATCCCGGCACTCCTGTGATGCATCGTCGTGTTTTCGCATTGAACGATTCATGATGCACCGAGAGGGATTGTTTCTTCAAATGAATATTTCAATACGATTGATGTATGGTTTTCATCAATTTTTATTTTCAACGCTGGCTTTGAGTTCGTTGACAACAAGATCGAGCAACAGCTGCGCTGCTGCGGGCAGTTTGAACCCGTTGCGTGTCACGATTCCAAGGGTGCGGGTGACGCTGGGACTGCGCAGGGGAATGGCAACCACATCCTCGGCATGAAAGATATCATAGGCGAGCTTGGGGACAATTGCGTATCCCACGCCTGATTGCACAAGGCTCACCGCAGTGGTGACCCTCTGCACCTCATATTGCCAGCGCAAGGTATCGCGGCGACTGCCAAGCGCATCATCGATCAGCATTCGGTTGCCTGTTTCAGCGCTGATGCGGACCAGAGGCAGATCATGCAGTTGCGACCATGTGAGCAAGGCCTCGTTTGCCAGCGGCAGCCTGCGATGGCAAACGAGCACAAAGGGCTCCTTGATTACGGATTTCAGCTCCAGATCCCAGCGATTGGCGGACACGATTGTAACCCCGAATTCGGCCTCTCCTGAAAGCACGCGCTCGGCAATCTCGGTGGCGGAATTGTCGAAAATTTTCACCTGCGTCTGGGGATGGACTTTACGGAACGCGGCAACCACTGGTGGCATGCAGCGCATCGCAATTGTGGGAAGACACCCCAGGCTCACCCGTTCCGCGGCTTCCACCACGTCCGTTTTAAGATCATCAAGTGTTGTTTCAAGATCCTCGAAAAGCCTGCGTGCGCGCGGCAACAGCGAAACACCGGCTGGAGTGAGCGAAACCTGCCGTGTTGTTCTTTGCAAAAGCTGGACCGAGAGTGATTCCTCCAGTTTGCGGATGCGATGGCTCAAGGCTGTCTGTGACAGGTTCAGATGGGAAGCCGCCGCATGAAAACTTCCGCGTTCCGCGATGCTGACGAAAGCCTGCAAGCCAAGAACATCGACCCGCATCAAAGGTGCCTTTTCATAACGCGTTTCTCAAGAACCTGTTGCGCAAGACGGTTGTCAGGGAGATCGCGTCATGTCCGGAATCCCCAAAACATGCAAGCAGGATAGCATCGCAGCCCGCGCCGTGCTTGGTCGGGCAATCAAGAGCCGCATGCGAGGCAATGGCATCCCGGCTCCGTTCTGCGTTCGTTGTTTGAAGTGGGCATTCGCAAATGTGTATTGAAATGGCGCGCCCGGAGCGATTCGAACGCCCGACCCCCAGATTCGTAGTCTGGTGCTCTATCCAGCTGAGCTACGGGCGCATCCCGAAAGGTATATCACCTGCGGATGCAGCCTGATAGCGGGTAGGGAGCGGGGATGCAAGCCTGAGTGCAAAGAATTATCAGCCGCATTTTACTCAGCGCCCGGTGTTACGGGCTGTATCAGATAATGTCGACAGTTTGGCTGGCGGCAGGCGTGATTGATACGCTTTCTCCGCAGCCGCAAGCAGCCGTTTCATTGGGGTTCCGGAAAACGAAGGTCGAGGCGAATTTGTCTGTCTTCACGTCCATCTCGCTGCCCAGCAGGAAAAGTACTGCCTTGGGATCGATCAGGATTTTGACGCCCTTATCCTCGACCACCTCGTCCAGAGGGTTCACGCTCTCGGCGTAATCAACGGTGTAGGACATGCCGGCGCAACCGCCGTTCTTGATGCCGACGCGCAGCCCTACGGCTGGTTTCGTTGCATTGGCCATGGCGTTGCGCGCACGTTCCGCTGCCGCTTCCGTGATCGACATCACTTGCAATCTGGGCCGCATATCCGCTTCCTTCCGGTCGTCGGGTTCAAGGCCCGCGATCTGATGATGGCAATGTAGTCATTAATATCCGGTTCGTCGAGAGCAGGTCCAATCCCGACAAATATCAGCCTCACCACATATCAAGGGCAACACGGGCTTCATCCGACATGCGCGACTGGTCCCATGGCGGATCAAAGGTCATCGCCACCTTGACGCCGGAAACGCCTTGCACGGCGGCCACCGCATTCTCGACCCAACCAGGCATTTCGCCCGCCACCGGGCAGCCGGGCGCAGTCAGCGTCATGTCGATGTCGACAAAGCGCTCGTCGTTGATCGCGACCCTGTAGATCAGACCAAGTTCATAGATATCCGAAGGAATTTCCGGATCATAGACCGTTTTCAGAGCCGCGATGATGTCATCGGTCATGCGGTCGATCTCCTCCGGCGCAAGCGCGGAGGAGGGGGCCATGGCAGGTGCGTTCGGGATCAGCGTGTCGAGTGTGTCGCTCATGACCTGTATTTAGTCCTTTCCACTCAGGCAAACAAGGCTTCCGCCTTGCGCAATGCCGCA
>JANNRX010000309.1:0-3252 GCA_031401875.1 Hyphomicrobiales bacterium
TGATTTCATACCGCTCTTCGGGCTCGCCCATACTGGCTGCTAGCCGTTTGCGGGTTTCGTAAGCCTGGGCCAGCGCCAGCGGGCTGCCTCTTGTGCCAATGCGGAGAATGGGTTGTTTCATCGGAATGTCAGTACGTTAGGACGTCAGGGTTGTCGCAGCGATTACCCGTGCCTATACAGGGCAAGAATGCAATCTCAAAGATGTACCCGCTAAAAGGCGGCTTGAATGTAAAAGCGCCGCCCGCCAGCCTTGCGGAGACGGCGGTAAAGACTGGACAGAAGACATATGCTCGTTCTTGGAATTGAGACAACCTGCGACGAGACGGCGGCTTCCGTCGTACGCCGCTTGCCCGATGGCAAAGGTGATATTCTCTCCAATGAAATCCTGTCCCAGATTGCTGAGCACGCGCGCTATGGTGGCGTTGTTCCTGAAATCGCGGCACGCGCCCATGTCGATTATCTCGACAAGATCATCATACGCGCCCTTGCTCTGGCGGAGGTGAAGCTGGCCGATCTCTCAGGCATTGCAGCCGCCGCCGGTCCCGGCCTCATCGGAGGTGTGCTTGTTGGTCTCACCACGGCCAAGGGTCTGGCGCTCGTGACTGGCAAGCCACTGATGGCTGTCAACCACCTGGAGGCGCATGCATTATCGCCACGACTGACCGATGGTATCCAGTTTCCCTATCTGCTGTTGCTTGTTTCGGGGGGGCACACCCAGCTTGTCGCCGTCAATGGGGTCGGCCAATACAGTCGCATCGGCACCACCATCGATGATGCCATCGGCGAGGCCTTCGACAAGGTGGGCAAGATGCTGGGGCTGCCCTATCCCGGCGGTCCCAATGTCGAGCGCGAGGCGGAGAAAGGCAACCCGGAGCGCTTTGATCTGCCCCGCCCGATGCTGGGGCGGCCAGAGCCGAATTTCTCTCTCTCGGGGCTGAAGACCGCAATGCGTATCGCGGCGGATCACATCGCGCCGCTCTCGCCCGAGGATGTCAGCGATCTGTGCGCCTCGTTCCAGGCGGCCGTCATTGATGTCATTGTTGAGCGCACCCGCATGGGCTTGCGGGTGTTCCGCGAGCGCTTCGGCCATCCCCAGGCGCTGGTGGTGGCGGGAGGTGTGGGTGCCAACCAGTCGATTCGCCGTGCCTTGCAGCGTCTTGCCTTCGAAGCTGGCCTCAGGCTTGTCGTGCCACCACCAAGGCTTTGCACGGACAATGGCGCGATGATCGCCTGGGCTGGTATCGAGCGCCTGTCTCTCAATCTCATCGATGGCATGGACACGCCAGCACGTGCCCGCTGGCCGCTGGATTCCAGCGCGGAGCCGATCGTCGGTTCAGGTCGGTTGGGAGCCAAGGTATGAGCCTCGGCGCACATCCTCCCCGCTTGTGGGACAGGATCATCGCCTATGGCTTTCAATGTCATTCCGGGGCCATGGAGCGTCAGCGGAATGGAACCCGGAATCCAGCGCAAAAAGTTCGCCGAAGGCGGCAAAATCAGACTGCAGAAGATACTTTATGCTGGATTCCCGATCTCATGATCCGGCTGCGCCGGACATGGTCGGGAATGACAAGTCAAAAGCAATTGCCCTTTACCACAAGGGAGGAGGGTATAAAGGGGTGCATCCCATGACCAGTACCCTCTTCCGTCATATCGGCATCGTGGGGGCAGGGGCGTTCGGCACCGCGCTCGCACAATCCGCCGTCCGCGCCGGTCGCATGGTTACACTCTTTGCACGTGATCCTGTGCAGGTCATGGAAATCAACAGCAGCCACGAAAACAGCAAGGCGCTGAAGGGTTGCAAGCTGGAACCGGGCATTCGCGCCACGGCAGATCTGGCAGCGCTTGCAGCCTGCAATGCGCTGATCCTGGCCGTACCGATGCAAGTGACACGCGGGGTGCTTGAGGCGCTGCATCTTGTGATGCCCAAAGGCATACCCATTGTTTGCACCGCAAAGGGGATCGAGCGTGGCAGCCTGCTTTTCATCACGGACATGGTTATGGATATGCTGCCTGGCCGCCCCGTCGCCGTTCTTTCGGGGCCCAGTTTTGCTTCTGATATTGCCATTGGGCTGCCGACAGCCCTGACATTGGCGGCGCAGGATCCTTATCTGGCGCAGGCGCTGGCGCAGGCCCTGAACACACCGTCCCTGCGCATCTACCACAGCCCCGATGTGCGTGGCGTGGAGATTGGTGGTGCTGGCAAGAACGTGCTCGCCATCGCTGCCGGGGTTGTGGTGGGGAGGGGCCTTGGAGACAGCGCGCGGGCCGCCATCGTGACACGTGGCTTTGCTGAACTGCGTCGTTTCGGCGATGCCTATGGCGCAAAGGCCGAGACGTTGATGGGGCTCTCGGGCCTTGGCGATCTGCTGTTGACCGCATCCTCGCCTCAATCGCGCAATTATTCGCTAGGCCTGCGACTGGGTGGGGGCATGTCTGTTGAGGAGGCTCTGGCGTCAGGCAAGCTGGCGGAAGGTGCTGCGACCGCGACAGCACTGATGGAGCTTGCCAAGGCCCGCGCCATCGAGATGCCGATCTGCGGCATGGTCGATGCGCTGCTGAATGGCTGGGTGACGGTGGAAGGGGCGCTGGAGGCGTTGCTCAACCGTCCACAGAAAGCGGAATAACCCGAACACGAGGCACATCATGACCCACTGGCTCTATAAATCCGAACCCTTCAAATGGTCCTGGGATATGCAGGTCAAGGCCGGGGCGAAAGGCACACATTGGGACGGAGTGCGCAACCATTCCGCCAAGCTCAACATGATGGCCATGAAAGTGGGCGATCAGGGCTTTTTTTATCACTCGAACGAGGGCCTGGAGATCGTCGGCATCGTCGAGGTGATCAAGGCGGCTTATCCCGATCCGCTGGCGGAGCCTGGCGAGCCCTGGGTGCTGGTTGATCTCAAGGCGGTGAAGCCGTTCATCAATCCGGTATCACTGAAGCAGGTCAAGGCAACACCTGCGCTCTCAAAGATGAGCCTGGTCACCTCCATGCGTCTCTCGGTGCAGCCGGTCACGGATGCCGAATGGGCGATTGTCTGCAAGATGGGTGGGTTGTGACATGGCTCGGAACGCGGCTATCATCCCTCCCCGCAGGGGGGGAGGGATAGAAGTGGCGTCTCGCAAGGCATTCGTGAAGCCCTTTGGGTAACAGCTTCGTTCAGGCGCTTCTGAGCGCTTCCACCGGGTTCAGTCGGCTGGCCCGCCAGGCGGGATAAAAGCCTGCGCCGATGCCGATGAGGCCCGAGACGA
>JANNRX010000310.1:0-1528 GCA_031401875.1 Hyphomicrobiales bacterium
GCTACGCGATAGATAGTGCAATGCAACCGAAGCTACAAGAGTGCCAAATAGCTTGTGCGGACAAATTTACGGTGCTGGGCTTCGCTTATGCAGCAGCGGGCAGAACCGTCTTGCCCTGCGCCACCTGACGCCCGAAAATCTCGCGCATCGTCTGCAGAGAGAACAGGTGAGCGTGGACCAAAGGTAGCATGCCCGACTGCATCATTTTGCGAAGAACATCGCCGCGCAGCTCGCGCAGCTTGGTTTCGTCGACCATCTGGAAACCGCGATAGATAAACGGCTGGCTCTCGCCATCGGGCTGGATCGACACTTCGCCGTCCATCAGCAGCTTGTGCTCGGCAAGCTCGGCCATGAACTGGCCGGTTTTCATGCCCGATTCCTCGAATTCCTGACAAAAGCCCAGAATACGCGTCACCGATTCGGTCGGCTGGCCATCGGCGAACAACGGCTCACCGTCTTCGAAATCGCCGAGCGCCTCGGTGTTCGGGTCGAAGCACAGCGACAGTTCCTCGGCATCGGGCCGCAGCCGCGCGAGGAGGAACGGATAACGCCGGATATAAGCGGGCAAATAGACCGCCTCGGCAACCTTGCCAGCGTCGTCGATGAAGGTGTTGACCCCTTCGTTCAGCCCCATCAGCACTAGCGGCACCGGATTGTCGCCGACCGAGAAAATGATGGGATAATGGCGCTGAGCCAGCGCAAACTCGTCAACCGTGACCGGAATCGCGTGGTCGCCCTTGGCAAACGCGATGTGGTCGAGCCCACGCATCTTCCACGTCGCATGATCGACCGACGACAGCGGCACCAGGTCATTGTAAAGCAGCGGCAGGCCGGCGGTTTGGCCAGAGTTCTGAGGGGCCGTGCTGGCCATAGGGTCTCTCCGAGAATGTCAGGTGAAGTTGCGCGCGTCCCTAGTGTCCGCGCCGCGCGCGCGCAAGGTGGCGGAACTGGTGTGTGTGACGCGGTCGTGATAGGCTTTACGACATGAACGACCTTACCCGCACAGATTATGGCGTGCAGTCGCCCGCGCTGTTCAGCGTCGAGGAGTTCCAGCAGCTCGTCGATACCGGCATATTCGAAGGTAGCAGGGTCGAACTGGCCGAAGGAGTGGTTGTCCGTATGAGTCCTGCAATGCCACGCCATGTGCGTATCCAGCGACAGATGTTCCGCGATCTAGATGGCATTTTCGGCGATGGAATTGACGGGTACGTCGCGGCTTTTGAAATGACCATCCGGTTCGCCGAACGAACCGTGCGCGACCTCGACATTGCTATCGTACGCGGCCTTGCAGAGGCCGAAACCTATCTCGGCCCCGACAGCGTTTTACTTGCTGCCGAAGTTTCATCGACCACGCTGCGCTACGATCTGAACGACAAACGCACCGAATACGCGCGGGGTGGCATTCCGCATTACTGGGTGGTCGATGTTGCGGGCGCGTGCGTTCATATCATGGGCGACCCCATCGACGGCGATTATACGTCGCGCCGCCGCGTTCCGTTCGGCGAGCTGCTGACAGTGCCGGGATCCG
>JANNRX010000311.1:0-4329 GCA_031401875.1 Hyphomicrobiales bacterium
CGTAGCAAGCTTGATTTGATTCGGCCCCGTTCCGTTGCGCAAGCACAACAGATCGAAGGCATGACACCTGCTGCACTTGCGCTCTTGGCGGCGCATGCAAAGAGACATGCCAGTGGAAAAAGTGCCGCTTCGACCGTACCAAGCAATGCCTTCTTGCTATGAAAACCATTCGCATTGTGTCAGGAACCGACTTGTTGTTCTTCCCTGGTGTTTCACGTGAAACACAGCAGCGCATCGAGATTATCGTTGCACAGATCAGGAAATGGCAACCCAGCATCAATCTCGTCTCCAGCAGTACGTTGGAAGCTATCTGGACACGGCACATACAGGATTCCCTTCAACTCATTCCTCTTGTTCCCACTCTGGGTCGCTGGATTGATTTGGGAAGCGGTGGGGGCTTTCCCGGTCTCGTTGTTGCAGCTGTTCAGGCTGAAACATCTGGTGCACGTATGGTATTGGTTGAGAGCAGTGGCAAGAAATGCGCATTCTTGCGGGAAACCGCACGGTTAGCGGAATTACCGGTCGATATCATCCATGCACGGATCGACGATGCTGTGCCGGAATTGCGGGATCGCTTCGATGTCGTTTCAGCCAGAGCCCTCGCGCCGCTCAAGCTTCTCCTCGCAATGGCTGAGCCGTTTCTCCAGAAAGGGACGATTGGTATTTTCCCGAAAGGACAAGATGTTGATGAAGAGATCAAAGATGCATCTATATCTTGGAAGATGGAGTATAATCTGATTGATAGTCAGACAGAGTCTGGCGCAAAAATTGTTATCATCCGATCAGCAAGACGACGGTGATAAACAAGGCACAGCCGCTTTCGCTCTGAAGGAGACAACATGTTAAAATCAGATCGACAACCCAGAATTCTCGTTGTTGCCAACCAAAAGGGCGGTGTCGGCAAGACGACGACGGCGATCAATCTTGGTACTGCGCTCGCGGCAATTGGCGAAAATGTCCTGATTGTTGATCTTGATCCGCAGGGCAATGCTTCAACAGGTCTCGGGCTTGGCGCCAAAGATAGGAAACTTTCGACCTATGACGTACTGATGGGAGACGCAACACTTCGGGAAGCCATTGTGCCGACGGCTATTCCACGGTTGCATCTGGTGCCGTCTACGATGGATCTCCTGGGCGCTGAACTTGAGCTTGCCAATGCCAAGGATCGCAGTTTTCGCCTCAGGGACACCTTGCTGAGCCTTGAGGCGGATGTGATGGCTCCACAATATGATTATGTCTTGATCGATTGCCCGCCCTCGCTCAATCTGTTGACCATCAATGCAATGGCAGCGTCCCATGCCGTATTGGTTCCCTTGCAATGTGAATTTTTCGCCTTGGAAGGCCTGAGCCAATTGCTGCGTACTGTCGAGCAGGTCCGTAACAGCCTGAATCCTTCCCTTTCGATTCACGGTGTCGTGCTGACGATGTTTGATCCACGCAACAATCTTGCCGGGCAGGTGATCGCTGATGTCCGCAAGTTCATGGGAAGCAAAGTCTATGAGACTGTCATCCCTCGCAACGTGCGCGTTTCAGAGGCACCCTCACATGGAAAGCCAGTGTTGCTGTATGATCTGAAATGTGCAGGTTCTCAGGCCTATCTCAAACTGGCATCAGAAGTCATTCAGCGCGAGCGACAGCTGCGGCAAGCGGCTTGATCAGGAGACAATCATGGTCGATGACACCATACCTTTGCCACCGCGGCCATCACGCCTCGGGCGTGGACTTGCTGCACTGATTGGCGACACGTCCGATGAGAATACCCTGTTAAGGCGCACCAGAGCGCAGCGCAGCGTTCCTATCGAATTTGTGCGGGCCAATCCTCTCAATCCCCGCAAATCCTTTGCTGAGGATAACCTTGCAGAACTTGCGGATTCCATCCGCGAAAAAGGCATTATCCAGCCTCTTATCGTGAGGCCCAAAGCCGATTTGCCGGATGTCTTCGAGATCATCGCGGGAGAGAGACGCTGGAGAGCAGCACAGCGCGCGGGTCTTCACGAGGTTCCTATCGTTGTCATCGAGGTCGGTGACAAGGAAGCGCTTGAACTCGCGATTATCGAGAATGTGCAGCGCGCTGATTTGAATCCATTGGAAGAGGCAGCGGGTTACGAGCAATTGATGGAGCAATTTGGCTATATCCAGGCTGATTTGGCAAAGACTGTTGGCAAAAGCCGCAGCCATGTTGCCAATACAATGCGGCTCTCGAAGCTGCCGGATGCGGTCAAGCTTCTTGTCAATGAGGGCGCTCTTTCCGCAGGGCATGCCCGTGCTTTGCTTTCATCGACTGAACCCGAAGCATTGGCTCGACGCGTTGTTGCGCAAGGCATGACAGTGCGTGATGTCGAGCGGCTCGTACAGAACGAAGCGGAGGCGGGTGAGAAGAAAACGATCCGTGCCAAACCAGAAAAAGATACGGATACAAAAGCGCTTGAACGTGCCTTGAGCGATGTCACGGGATTGATTGTGATGATTGATCACAAGGGCGGCGCAGGGCAAATGACCATCCGCTATAAAACACTTGAGCAACTTGATGCTCTGTGCCGGCGTCTTCGAAATTAGTATGCGTTGATAATAGCTTTCAACGCCGAGACGCTGATATGGCCAGACTCCACAACGCTCGAATAGCCAGTGCATCGCCAAGTGCTGCTGTTCGTCTGATTTTGAAAACCGCCTCACCCAGGTTCAGGATTGCGGTTTTCAAACGACTTTCAGTCCAGCGTTTCATCTGAGCTTCGATCGCTTTCTCTCTCTTCCAGGATATGCGCTGACTTTTGATCGATTCGGATACGGTACGACCTGCTTCATTCTGCTCAAGGATAGCGAGCAAAAGAAAGGCATGACGTAGTGCATCGCCCAGAAGAGTGCCCGCATCCAGCCCATCGGCTAGCACACGCCGCGTCTCGGTCTCGATCACTTCCATTTCACCCTGGAAGGCAGCATCAATGACCTGATCTCTTGAAAGTGCGGCAGCATCCGTGATGATCGCCTCGACGTCCTCAAGGGAGATGGATTTTTTGCCATGCATGTAGAGGATCAGTTTTTCGACTTCGGTGCGCGATAGTTTGCGATCCAGACCCAGGGAAGACACAAGCGCCTGCTTTGCAGTGCTTTCTATGGCCAATCCCGCTTCAGAAAGCAGCGGATCGAGCCATTGTGCAAGCCCACGGCTATCCACAGAGTAGCAGGCAAAGGCTGCAGAAGATTTACTCTTCTCGATCAAGTCTCTGAGGATGTGGCTCGGCTTGATGTCACCAGCCTCAAGAATAATGCGCGCATCCTTCGCGGAAAGCTTCAGCAAAGGCTCCAGAGCCGGTGCGAGAGATTTTCCGCCAACCCTGATGCGAATGGCGCGCATGCCGCCAAACATGGAAATTGCATTGGCTTCATCGAGAAGCAGCAAAGGATCGGCGGCTATCGCATCTCCGTCCAGCCGCAGGATATTGGCCGGGTCTCCCGCAACGGTGTCTTTTGCAATACTTTCAGCGCGCTCCGCAACGAGTCCTTCATCGGGCCCATACAGCAGGATAATCGGGAATCGTGCAAAGCCCTCTTTCAGAAAGGAATCTGCATCTTTCTGAGCAATCGTGCTCATTCCAGAATGTCAGCGCGCGGAAGCGAGATGGCTGGATACGCGCGCGCTGATTTGCTCGGCAAGTTGTTTTGCACCTCGAATCTGAGCATCCCGAGAGGCTCGAGACGAGGCAAAGCGTTGCTGCCCACGGTCGTAGATGACGGAGACAGAAGCCTCACCTTCATTCACAACAGCTGCTTTTTTCAACTCAAACAGTGAATACTTCGCATCGAGGGTAAGATTTACACTTTCGGCGGCGCCCGAGGTTCTGTCCACAATCGCAGTGTTCAGGGACTGCTTCGTCGTAATAACAAGCTTGTGTGTTCTGGGCCCGTTTTGAACGCCATCGCCGCGAAGATTGAATTCAAGCTCGTTGCGAATGAAATGTTCGAGGCGGTCGCCCTGAATTTCAACGATGACCCCGGACAATGTCTTTTGAACAGCAAGTCCGCCGAAGTCAGCAGAGCCGTAAAGCGGCCTGATGCATCCACCGAGACACAGCAGCATTGCGGCAGTCAGTGCGTAATGATGAAAGGTGCGAGTCATGCTGTATCCTATCCCACAACATTCACGATGCGAAGGGGCACAATAATGATCTTTTTGTGCGGACGCCCCTCAAGCGCCCGCTGTACGGCCTCATCAGACAGTACAGCAGCCTCAATCTCGGCGGTATTTGCAGTTCGGCTGACAGTGACATCCGCGCGCTTCTTGCCGTTGACCTGTACGGGATAGCTAATGCTATCTTCCAACAGCAGGCTTTT
>JANNRX010000312.1:0-5090 GCA_031401875.1 Hyphomicrobiales bacterium
GGTTTCAGCGGAAATAAGGCTGGCAAGAGCATGCAGATCCTTCGAAACCGAGCCCTCGCGGATCAGGATCGCCATGCCCTTGCGCAATTTCTCCATCGCTTCAGCGATACCCGTCGCCTCGTGGTCGGTGCGGATCCGTGCCGAAAGATAAGCATTGAGTGCGAGGCCTGAAAGCAAGGGCGCATGGCCGTCGATGTGACTGTCCGCCCAGGCTTCAAGTTTCTCGATAGCATCCGGGGCGGTATGAATGACGCCCGGAAAATTCATGAACTCCGCGAGCCCCAACGCTTTGGGATGCGCGCGAAAGGGCAGCAAATCCTGCGCATCCAGCCTTGCCCCTGATGTTTCCAGAGCCGTCGCAGGGACACAGGATGACAGCATCACGCGGATATCCATGATCGTTGCCGAGGCGCAATCCAGCGCATAGCGCAGACCTTCCGCGCCCAGCACATTGGCGATTTCATGCGGGTCCCAGATCGCCGTCGTCACGCCATAGGGCAGTACGCAGCGGTCGTATTCCAGCGGCGTCAGCAGCGAGGATTCGACATGGAAATGCGTATCGATGAACCCCGGAACCGCAATGCGGCCTTTGCCGTCGATTGCACGCAAACCTGAATATTGCGCATAGGTCCCGACGATACGGTTGCCGCAGATCGCAATATCGCTCGGTGTCAGCGCACCGGTGACGAGATCGTAAAGGCGCACATTCGTGATCACGAGATCAGCGGGCTCGCGGCCTGCGCCCTGCGCGATCATGGTGGGGAGTGGACGATTGCTTGCGGTGTTCATTTCCGCACGATGAGGCTTTCGCGAAAGCCTCGCAACAGTTGATCTTCCATACGTTGCGAAACGCCTGTTTTTTGCCCTATGCTCAAGACATCGCAACCATCCGGATCATTGAGCCATGCGTCACTGTCTTGTTGTTTCTTTTGTCGCCGCCATGCTGTCTGCGGGGGCGGTTTCGGCACAGGAAAAACTCGTCAACATCTACAACTGGAACGATTACATCGATCCCAAGGTGCTGGAGGATTTCACCAAGGAGACAGGCATCAAGGTGATCTACGACACCTATGACAACAACGAGATCGTCGAGACGAAAATGCTCGCGGGAAAGTCGGGATATGACATCGTTGTGCCGTCGGCACCGTTCCTGCAAAGGCTGGTTGCGGCAGGTGTGTTCACGCCTATCGATCGGGAAAAGCTATCCAACCACAAGAATCTCTGGCCGGAAATCCTGGACAGGCTCAAGGCGTATGATCCGGGCAATAGACATGCAATCCCTTATCTCTGGGGCACAATAGGGCTCGGTGTGAATGTCGCCAAGGTGAAAGAGCGTCTCGGCGGCACCATTCCGCAAAGCTGGGATCTGCTGCTTGATCCAAAGATTTCGGCAAAACTCAAGGATTGTGGCATCCATGTGCTGGACGGTCCCGAAGATGTGCTGCCCAATGTGTTGCGGGCCCTGAAGCTTGATCCCAATTCCAAGAACGCCAATGACATCCAGAAAGCGGCAGATGCTGTTTTCCGCATCCGTGGCAATGTGCAGAAATTTCATTCGTCCGAATATATCAACGGGCTTGCAGGCGGGGATATCTGCCTGGCGCTGGGCTTTTCCGGCGATATTCTGCAAGCGCGCAAACGTGCCAGGGAAGCGGGAAACGGCGTTGATATCGAGTATATCATTCCGAATGAAGGGGCCCAGATGTGGTTTGATTCCATGGTCATTCCGAAGGATGCGCCCAATGCCGGGAATGCACTCATCTTCATCAATTACATGTTGCGGCCAGATGTTGCAGCCGCAAATTCCAATCTCGTGGAATATGCCAATGCCAATTCGGCCTCACGGTCGCTGATCAAACCGGATGTGCTCAACAATCCGGGCGTCTATCCGGGCGCAGAGGTGATGAAGCGCCTCTTCACCAACACGGCCTATGATGAAAGACTGCAAAGAACCGTGACGCGACTGTGGACGCGGGTAAAGACCGGGCGCTGACCATAGATCCGTTGGGTTTGAAAGGGCGGATCGTGGCTTATTGAATGCGGTTTACGCCAGTGGGACCCTGCTCCCAGCGAAAATCATCCGCCCGGCCTGTCTTGGCGATAGGCATGCGCCCGTAGCCCATGACCTGCTCAACCAGAATGGTCATTTCGTTCGATGTCTGAACGGGTCTTGATCTGAGCAATTGCGCCCCACTTGTCTGGGGTGCGGCCGTGAGAACGAAAACTGCCCCCTGCAAAGGCCGCTCGCTGATCACGGGAAGACGGAGTAATTCCTCAGGCAAGAACAAGGCCGATTGCAGGCTTGTGGGAACCAGCCCGGGCGAGTCGCGTTTGATCTGTTCGGAAATATCAGCGGGCAAGGCTGCAATTTCTGTCACAGCGCCTTTGGCCGTCAGTTGCGGTTCGGTTTCCTTGGCAACAAAAAAGCCCAGTTTGCGCGCCCCGGCCTTGGTGAAATGGATGCCGTCTGCCGTTCGCAGTTTGACGATCTCTCCATTCACATCGGGTCCCGATGATGCGAACTGGCCCTGGTCATTGGCAAATCCCTCCCAGGTATCCACAAAGGTGGCACCGTTACGGGCCGCGCGTTCCTTGTAGAGACCATTGAGATAGAGCATGTCGGCGCTGATGCGCGAGGCTTGCATGACAGGCATGCCAACCCAGATCAGCGGAATAAGCTTTTCCTTTGCAATACTGGTGATCTCGTCAATGCGTTTCACGTAAATTTCGCGCCATGCATCCGATCTGAATTCATGGGCACCGGCTTCGTCACGCAGGGATTGGCGATCATTGGAGCCGATCATCATGACAAGAAGGTCAATTTTTCCAGGACCAGCCGATATATCCCGGAGCACTTTGGGCCAATCGTGAAAATCGTCCCGGACAAGACCGGATGAAGAACGTGAATGGCGAACCACGCCGATCTCTGGTTTGTCCACCAGATTCTCCTTCAGGCCCTGGGCAAGAAGTTCGGAGAGGGAATCACCGATGACATGGATGAAGATTGTGGGCGGAATGACAGGCTTGTCCGGCGTCAGAATCGCGACGGCAGGAGCAGGATTGCGGCGTCTTGGCGCCACATATTCGCGGTCTTCACTGCGCGGGCGTCTCGCGGGACGTGTCACACGGGGTGGTTCAGCTTTGGGGGCGGAGCCGAAGCTGAACAGTCCGCGAGACTGATTCTGCTGGAAAAAGCGCAAGGCATCGCCCTGCGCATGCGCTCGCTGACCAGTCGTCACAAAGACAAACAGGCATCCAGCCAACAATGTCAGCATTCTTGAGAGCGTGACCATGGCCTGAACATAGCCAAAGCGTGATCATCTTGCCAGTCACAAGTGTTTCAGCGAGCAATCACTGTGATTGCTGTTTCATCCCGGCGCATCTTGCTCTAAGCGCCATCGTCATGTTTCGCAGACCAGATATCGAGCGCTACAAGGCGCGCATGGACCGTATTGCGCGCTGGGATCGTCCGCTGGTGGGGGCACGGGACCGGTTTGGGGCCTGGATGAGCATGATCTTTGTGGATCATGGCATTTTCCGCCTGTTTTATCTTAACCGCCACAGCGTCGATGGTAGGCTTTTTCGTGCTGCACAGCCATGGCCGCATCAGATCGCCCGTTTCGCGCGCGAGGGGGGCAAGACGCTGGTCTATCTGCGCGGCGGACGCGAACATGGTTCCTGGCCACTGGAGCGGGAGGCCGCCGAGACATATGGCTTGATCCTCACCGAATTTCTGGCCCGCTCGCGGGAAGCCCCCTCGCGGGAGATGCTGCTTGGAGCACCGCAGTTTTTCGAAAATTTGCAGTATCCTGCGCTGATACATTGCAAATCGGGCGCTGATCGCGCGGGCTTTGTGGCCGCACTCTATGTGCTTGTGCATCTCAAACGGCCTGTGGATGAGGCGATGCGACAGCTTTCTGCCGGATACGGTCATTTCCGCTGGTCAAAAACCGGCATTCTTGATCGGTTTTTTGAACTTTATCGCGATGAAGGCGAAGCGAAGGGCATTGCTTTTCTCCCCTGGGTTGAAAAAATCTATGATCCTTTGGTGCTTCAGGCTTCTTTCAAGCCCGGTTTCTGGTCCAATATGCTTGTCGACCGTATCTTGCACAGAGAGTGATGGCGACACGCAAGTCATCTCCGATCCCGAATGAGAATTGAGAAAACGCCATGAGCGCTGTGATGTCTTACGCTGTTCCTGTTGCGACCGGGGCCGTTGCCGTTGTGCTGCTGTTCGGCCTCTTCAACATGATGAAGGGGGGGGATGCCAATACCTCGCAGAAACTCATGCGCTTGCGTGTGGTGGCGCAATTCATCGCCCTCGTGGTCATCATGGGAGCGATCTGGTTCAAGGGACGATAGAGAAATGGTCAAACTGAATAAAATTTACACCCGCACCGGGGATGATGGCACAACAGGGCTTGGCAGCGGCAAGCGCGTCCCCAAATTCAGCCTTCGTGTCGAATCCTTCGGCACTGTCGATGAGGCGAACGCCTGCATCGGCATGGTGCGACTGCATACGGGTGTCGCCTTCCCCGATCTCGACGCCATGCTGGCCCGTATCCAGAACGATCTCTTCGATCTCGGCGCGGACCTGTGCACACCCGATGTCGGCGAGCCCCTGCCTTACGAGCCACTGCGCATCGTGCAGCAGCAGGTCGAGCGGCTGGAGCAAGAGATCGACAAGCTGAATGCGGATCTGGCACCCCTCAATTCCTTCGTGCTGCCCGGTGGCTCGCCCTCCTCCGCCACGCTGCATCTCGCCCGTACGGTCAGCCGCCGCGCCGAACGCCTGATGGCCGAACTTGTCACACAGCCGGGCGAACGGGTGGGAACCGCCGCGATGCGCTACATCAACCGCCTCTCGGATTTCCTGTTCGTGGCTTCGCGCTGGGTCAATGACAAGGGTGCCAAGGACGTGCTCTGGGTGCCGGGCAAAAACCGGTAGCAACCATCGCTGAGCATGCTGCTGAAAAAGATTCCGTGGTGCTTCATTGTTATCCCTCTCACGCAGAGATCGTTGCATCACCCTAGTGCGTCCTTCGAGGCTCGCTACGCTCGCACCTCAGGATGAGAAGAATTGTGTTTTG
>JANNRX010000313.1:0-8068 GCA_031401875.1 Hyphomicrobiales bacterium
CTTTACTGCTGCGGAGGTGCCGGAGCACGATCCCGTTTTGCTGGATCAACGGGCGATATTGCCCTGGCGAACGCCCGAGTGAGTTCGGACTGTATGCGTTGGAAAGGTGTTATCAGCGCATCCGGTCTGGCCACAATAACGAAATCCATCCCTTGAGAGGCGGTCATCATCGCATCCAGACGCATGGCTTCCTTCAATCTGCGGCGAATCCTGTTGCGTTTCACCGCAGAGGAAAAAACCTTTTTGGACACCGTGAAGCCAATACGTGACGGTTCCATGTCATCGCGCGCCAGAGCTTGAACGGAAAAAAGGCCGGTGTGTACACGCCGACCCTTTTGAACTTTCAGGAAATCGCGCCGCTTGAGAAGCCGTTGCATGACAGCAGCCTGACAATCGGCAGCCCGCGTCAAGCGGACAAGCGCTTGCGTCCGCGCGCACGGCGCGCCGCGATAACCTTCATGCCACCGTTCGTTGCCATGCGGGCGCGGAAGCCGTGACGGCGCTTGCGAACGAGCTTGCTGGGTTGATATGTCCGTTTCAAGGGTCGTCTCCAGAGTAATAATATCAGCCTGAAAAGCCACATGCCGCGCAATAACGCGTTTGCATTTCTTTTCATGCTCGAAAGTCAGCGGTTCGTATGGGTGAGGCATCCGTAAAAGTCAACCGCTCGTGACCACAGCCTAACACTCCAGGAGTATTATTCCGGAGCAACCCGCTCTATAGCGGGAACATACGGACGCTATGCCGTTTGCGACAGGATATACCCTTGGAAACTGAAGTGGCTAAAAAAGATCTGTCACGAACCACGCTTCAGCGCTGGTTGCCGCTGTTGATCATGGTTCTGGCAGCAGCCGGGATTTTTCTGTCCGGTGCGCATCGCTATATCAGCCTGGAATCCATCGCAAACCACAAGGCCGAGCTTATTGCCTTCGTTTCTTCCAACCGTGTTGCGGCAGTCATTGTCTACATGCTGGTTTATATCGCCGTAACAGCACTTTCCATTCCCGGCGCTCTGTTGATGACGCTTCTGGGCGGAATTCTGTTTCCCTTCTGGCTGGGAAGCGTCGCGGTTGTGGTTTCGGCCACTGTTGGCGCTATCTTGCTGTTTCTTGTGGCACGATCCTCACTCGGCGAGGCGTTGCGTCAGCGTGGCGGCGAGACGGTGACCCGCATGGCAGATGGTTTCAGGGAAGATTCAACATCCTACATGCTGTTTCTGCGGCTGGTGCCGGTTTTCCCTTTCGCTCTGGTCAATCTTGGTGCCGCCATCATGGGCGTTCCCCTCAGGACCTATGTCTGGACAACCTTCGTTGGCATCATGCCGGGCAGTCTGGCCTTCGTATTTGCGGCCACCAGCCTTGGCGGCATTCTCGACGAGCGCAAGGCCGCGTTCGACAGTTGCAAGGCATCAGGCAAGCCCGATTGTGTCTTTGCTCTGGATTATTCAACGCTGGTGAGTCCCAATCTGCTTTATGCCTTTGCAGCCCTTGGCTGCATTGCCATGATCCCTGTTGTGGCGCGGCGCTTTTTTGGTAAATCCGCGGCATGATCCGCCTGAACCCTTTGGGAGCCGCATTTGCCTGATCCAATCAAGACAGATCTCTGCGTTATTGGAGCGGGCTCCGGCGGCCTGTCCGTTGCAGCCGCTGCTGCGATGATGAAAGTGCCAGTGGTTCTGATCGAGAAAGACCGCATGGGTGGCGATTGCCTGAATGTGGGATGTGTTCCCTCCAAGGCGCTAATCGCCGCTGGCAAGCATGCCGCCGCCATGCGCGATGCGGTGGCTTTCGGCTTTGCGAGTGTCGAGAGCAAGCCCGCATTCAACCGGGTCAATGCGCATGTGCAGGGTGTCATCGCAGCGATTGCCCCCAATGACAGCGTGGAACGGTTTACCGCGCTCGGCGCACAGGTCATCAAGGGTGAGGCCCGCTTCAAGGACAGGAAAACAATCGTCGTCGGGGATCAGGAGATCACGGCGCGCCGCATTATTATTGCGACAGGATCAAGACCTGCCATACCGCCGATTGAAGGTCTTGACCGGGTGCCATACCTGACCAACGAAAGCCTCTTCGACCTTACCCGCAAACCCGCCCGGCTTGTCATCATTGGCGCTGGTCCGATAGGCATGGAAATGGCACAGGCCCATGCGCGGCTTGGCTGCGATGTTACTGTGGTTGAGCCATTCATGCTGCTTGCGCGCGAAGACCAGGAAGCTGCCCGCGTTGTGCAGCGTGAGCTTGAACGCGATGGCGTGATCTTCCGCACCCATTGCAAGGTCACGCGTGTCTCCGGGATGGCTGAGCGACTGAAAGTCTTCATCACGCCCTCAAACGGCGCAGTGACCGGAGCCGAAGAGGTTATCGATTGCACCCATATCCTCGTTGCGACGGGACGCAAGCCCTCGATCGATGGCCTGGATCTTGATAAGGCAGGCATCGTATCGACACAGGCGGGCATAACCGTTGACAAGAGGCTGCGGACATCCAACCGCAAGGTCTATGCCATTGGCGATGTCACCGGCCCGCCGCAGTTCACGCATCGGGCGAATTATCATGCAGGGCTGGTGCTCCGCCATGCCTTGTTCCGGCTGCCCGTGAGCGCCAGTGATGCGATGATTCCACGCGTGACCTATACCGATCCGGAAATTGCAGCGATTGGCCTTTCCGAGAGCGAAGCTCAAAAGCTTGGCGGAAATATCCGCACCATCCGCTGGCCTTTTTCAGAGAATGACCGTGCCCAGACCGACCGCCGGATCGAAGGTTTCGTCAAGGTGATGGTCGATGGCAAAGGCAAGATCCTGGGCGTCGTGATTGTCGGCCACAATGCAGGCGAATTGCTGACACCCTGGACGCTCGCCATGTCAAAGGGCCTGAAGATTTCAGCAATGGCAGGCATCGTCTTCCCCTACCCGACACTCTCTGAAGCCTCGAAACGTGCGGCTATCGCCTATTCATTGCCACAATTGAAGAGCCCCTGGCTGCAGCGCGGACTGCGCTTCTTCAGAATGTTCGGATGAAAGATGAGTGTTGCAGCGAGCAAGGACAGCACAATACACAAAGGCTTTGGCCTTTCTGCGCGTCTGCTGCTGTTGACCATCGCTTTTGTCATGCTTGCGGAAATACTGATCTTTGTGCCGTCCGTTGCTAACTTTCGAAACAGCTGGCTCAATGATCGCCTGGCATCCGCCAGTACGGCCGCGCTGGTTCTGGAAGCGGCACCCGATGAGGCGTTGTCGGAAGATCTTGTGAACAGCCTTCTGAAGAATGTTGGTGCCGAGATGATTGCATTGCGCATCAGGGGCACAAGACGTCTGCTTGCGATCAATGATATGCCGCCACCCATCAGTGGGCGCTACGATATGCGCGAGACCCGCCCGCTCACCAATATTATGGACGCACTGGATACACTTTTATCCGGCAGTGATCGTGCCATCAGTGTCATCGGTGCTGCGCCAATGGAAGGCGAGTTTGTCGAGATTGTCATCAATGAAAAGCCCTTGCGAACCGCCATGCTGCGCTTCGCGACCAATATTCTCGTGCTCTCGCTTTTCATCTCCGGACTGACCGCCGCTCTGGTCTTTCTGTCGCTCAAATGGATCATCGTGCGTCCGGTCGAGAACCTCACGAAAGCGATTGTGCTCTTTGCCGAAAAACCGGAGGACCGCGCAAGGCTGGTGAAAACCTCCGGCAGAACGGATGAAATCGGCCGCGCTGAGACAGCCCTCTATGGCTTGCAAAAGAGCCTCTCCAAACAGCTCAAGCAGAAGAAACACCTGGCCTCGCTCGGGCTGGCTGTAAGCAAGATCAACCACGACCTCAGGAATATTCTGACTTCGGCCCAGCTGATCTCGGATCGCCTGGGCGAAGTGGATGATCCGACAGTCAAGAGATTCGCGCCTAAACTCGTGCAGACCCTTGATCGCGCCATCGCCTTCTGCCAATCGACGCTGGTCTACGGGCGCGCAGATGAACGCCCACCCGAATTGCATGCCATCGCGCTCAAAGACGCGCTGGAAGAAGTTCGCGACATGATCGGTATGACCGATGTCAGCACGATCCATTGGCAGAACCGGATACCCGACCGTCTGACCATCGCGGCGGACCCTGAGCATCTCTCCAGAATTTGCACGAACCTGTGCCGGAATGCGTTGCAGGCCATGGAAAACTGGCAGCGCCCCGACAAAGCGAGCCATGTTCTTTCCGTTGATGCAGGCCTTTCCGAAGACGGATGGTGGATCGAGATTGGCGATACAGGGCCTGGAATTCCTGTCTCCACGGGTCAGAAACTGTTCGATGCTTTCCATGATTCCAGCAGCCCCGGCGGAAGCGGTCTCGGGCTTGCCATCTCGGCAGACCTGGTGCGCGCGCATGGCGGCACGATCAGTCTTGTCCGCAAGGAACAGGGTGCGCATTTCCGCTTCACCCTGCCACGCCCCAAACAGGGGCAGATAGCGGCATAATCCTTGCGATACTCATGGCTCGGAGGCCCCGCCATGCGATTGATGTTCGAAACCGGTACATTTTTTTTACAAAAGGCCAGGATCAGCCTTTTGCAAAAGACAAAGACTCTTTTTCGCAACAAGAATTTTGTCCTGAAAGACGATGGAAACATCGGCGTGCTGTTTGGCCTGAGCCTCTTGCCCGTGATTGCAGCCATGGGAACGGCAATTGATTACAGCAGGGCCTCAACCGTCAGGACAAAGCTCCAGAATGCGGTTGATTCCACGGTTCTTTCTGTCGCCAGAAACGCGCCGATCCTGACACAGGCTCAGATTCAGAGCGCGGCTGAAGTCCATTTCAGGGCAACATTGAATTTCAGCCCTGAGCTTGGTGCACTTCCCCTCACCGTGATCAAAAGCGACAAGAGGCTCAGTGTCTCAGTCTCAGGCATGATGGAGACAAGCTTTCTGAAGCTTGTGGGTATCAACCGCGTGCCTGTTGGAACCGCTGCGGAAGCCATCATTGGCCAGCGCAAGATCGAACTGGCACTTGTGCTCGACAATACGGGATCGATGGCGCGCCTATCGAAGATGGATGAGCTGAAGAAAGCCACCCGCAACCTGATCAATGCAGCTGAAGCCGCCGTGCTTCCCGGCAGTGGCCAGATCAGGATCGCGCTGGTTCCTTTCGATACAGAAGTGAAGGTTGATGCCAATCTCTACCGCCCGCAAAGCTGGCTGGCCTTCAAGGATAACGCCCGTGACAGCAGTTTTGAAGATATCCGCAGCAGAATGGCCAAAAGAGATGCGACATGGACCGGCTGCATCACGGATCGTGGACCGGGCTTTGACGCATCGGATCGTCGTGTCGATGTCACTAGGCCTCAATCATTTCATCCGGCAGTCCATTGCGCAAACACATCACTGGCCCGCCTTCAGCCTCTGACAGACAACTGGGACGCATTGCGCAATGCCGCCGACAGCATGCAGCCCTCGGGTTGCACCAATGTCACAATCGGCGCACGCTTTGGCATGGCCACTCTCTCGCCGAACGAGCCCATCGGCGGCGGAGCCGCGTTCGGAACGGCTGATGTCGACAAATACATGATCATCCTCACCGATGGCGACAACACGCGGAACCGCTTTACCGACCGCTGCGGACCCGGCGGCAGCGCCGCTGCCATCGACACCAGAACCACTGCGATGTGCGACGATATCAAGAGTAAGTCCTCTCGCCGCGATGCGAAGGGCAACCCCATTCCCGACGTGCGGATCTTCACGATCCGCGTGCTCGAAGGCAACAGGGCCATGCTCACCAATTGCGCGACCAATGCCTCCATGTACAAGGAGGTGAACAATGCCAGCGAAATCGACGCAGTGTTCAAGGACATCCTGCGCGAGATCACGCGGCTACAGCTGACGAGCTGAACGGACTTGTCATCCCAAAGTGCATCATGATTGACCAATGGGCAGGAGGCTCCTCATCCCTCCCCGCAGGGGGGAGGGATGGGCGTCGTGCTGATCAGTAGATCGTCTTCTCCATGCGGGCGGGATAATCGGCCTCATATTGAGCGCCATCGAACGCCGGATCGAGCGCCTGCATCATGGTGCCGACAGAGGGCAGGACAGGCTGTGCGGCCCTCGCTTCGTCGCTCCAGAGCTTCGAGCGCACCAGCGCCTTCTGGCATTGCGGATAGACGCTCTCCACCGTGACAACGATCACTGATGTCGGTGGATTGCCGCGCATGGCATAACTTTCGCAAAGCGCAGGATTGACGGAAATGACCGCCCGCCCGTTGACCCGCATGGTATTGCCAGAACCCGGAATCATGAACAGCAGCGCAATCCTTGGATCACGCAGGATGTTGCGCAGTGAATCCACACGGTTGTTGCCACGCCTGTCGGGAATCAGAAGCGTCTTTGGATCAGCCACGCGCACAAAACCCGGTGGATCGCCACGTGGCGAACAATCCAGCCCTTCGGGGCCAGCCGTGGAGATAACCACGAAGGGTGAGGCCGCAATGAACTGCGCATAATGCGCATTGATGTGGTCGATCTCCTTGAGAAGCGATGTCGGGTTAACCGGCGAATACAGCGCCTCAAGTGTCTCGATATCCGTGATCAGATCATGATCTCTCATGCATCACCTCGCTTGATTGCAGTGTTATACCAGTAACCCTCGCGAATGACCTCTTGTCGATCAAGCACCCATCCCACCCCCTTGCGGGGCACCCGACCCCATGAAAGGCGCGGGGCCACCCGCCCCGCAAGGGGGCAGGATGGGCGCGCCTCTTTCATCCGGTCAATCGTCAAGGCTGTCGGTATAAGCCTTCTGCCCTGTTGCAGAGTCCCGCACAAGGCACTCCTGATCACACGAAATCCAGTGGCAATTCCGTGACGGACTTGATTTCCTCCATCACGAAACTGGCCGAGACATCACTGAGTTCAAGTTCGGCGATCAGCTTCTTGTAAAGCCTGTCGTAGGCCGCGACATCCGGCACCCGCGCTTGCAGGATATAATCGATCTCGCCCGCCGTGCGGTAAGCGCCGATAATTTCGGGAATCTTCAGCACCGCCCGACGCAGCGTCTCGGTGGCATCGGCAGCGTGGCGACTGGTCCGCACGATAATGAAGACGGGAAGTGCCAGGTTAAGCTTGGCGGGGTCAACCAGCGCGACACGCCGTGTGATGAAGCCCTCCTCCTCAAGCCGAGCCACGCGCCGCCAGCAGGTGTTCCGGGAAATGCCGATCACATCCGCCAGGGCATCAAAACTCTGGCTCGAATCGCGTTGCAGTTCTGTGAGAAGCCGTTTGTCGATCAAATCCATCATGGGGGAAAAATCTCACATATATCTTCATATGTCGAATATTTTTATCATGATCCGCCCAAAGAGCTTTCATTCTGGAGATGAACGCCAAGACCCTGTTGTGTCATCTTGAGCAATCAGGAGAAAGCATCATGATTACCAGAACCAAGGAACTGTTCACGGCGCATCCGGAAGCTCTGGATGAAAGTTACGGCCAGCATTTTGGCCATGCCATGGGCTACTCCGGTCGCCTCTTCAAAGCGTCATTCTGCGCTTTTATGCACGGCTTTTTTCCGTTTATGTTCGAGAAGACAGCCTCCACCGAGATCCGCGCGATGCATGCGGAAATGACCAGTCGTGGCGCCACCAGGACAGTGGACGCAGCACAGGCTGCCGTCGCAAAATAATGCTCCGCGCATCGACAGAATAACGTCAGCCATTGTCGCGGAAGAAATCATAGACCGCTTTGGCGGTTGCTACATTGATGCCGGGTGTGTTGGCCAGATCATCCAGCGATGCCCGCGCGATTGATTTGGCCGTGCCAAAATGCAGCAGCAGCGCCCGCTTGCGCGAAGGGCCGATACCGCCGATTTCATCCAGCGGGCTTTTCGTCATTTCACGTTTGCGCTTGGCGCGGTGGGTGCCGATAGCGAAGCGATGTGCCTCATCACGCAAGCGCTGCACGAAATAAAGCGCAGGGTCGCGCGGCGGCAGGCGGAACGGAGGCTTGCCTGCCATGAAGAAGGTTTCCCGTCCGGCATCACGATCCGCGCCTTTGGCGATACCAACGAGCGGCACATCGGTAACACCAATCGCTTCCAGC
>JANNRX010000314.1:0-3414 GCA_031401875.1 Hyphomicrobiales bacterium
GGCCCCAAAGGCATCGTCGTTGCCTTCCGCGACAACCGTTTTGCCAAGCCGGAGGGCCTCGTGCGCTACGTGGCCGAGCGCGGAACCTTTGCGAAGGTCCGGCCTGATATGCGCGTGGTCTTCATCGGGGATTACGAGAAACCAGGCAAGCGCCTGCGCGAGACGCGCCGCCTGATGAGCGATCTGGCAAGGATTGCCGAGGGCAAGAAGGTGAGCGCTTTGTAAGGTTCTGGATTTTTGCTTGTCATTCACGACCATGTCCGGCGTGAGCCGGATCATGAGATCGGGAATCCAGCATAAAGTGTCTTCTGCATGATGGTCTTGCCGCCTTCGGCGACCCTTCATGCTGGATTCCAGATACCGTTCCGCTATCGCTTCACGGTTCTGGAATGACAAGAATGGTTATATGCTATTGCCTGACCTCGCATTTCTTCTCTCTTTCAGAAATCAACGACGCAGGTTAGCCTGTGGCCTCATAGAAGCTCAAGGGAGACCGCCATGCTCACCAATCTTCAGACCCGCGATGTCGAGACGCTGATCCATCCCTATACCAACCTCGATGCGCATCGCAGCGTCGGGCCGCTGGTGCTGGAGCGGGCGAGCGGCATCCATGTCTACGATGTCGATGGCAAGCCTTACATCGAGGGCATGGCGGGCCTCTGGTGCGCCTCGCTGGGCTACGGCAACGAAGAGCTGGTGCAGGCGGCAGCCAGCCAGATGCGCAAGCTGTCCTTCACCCATCTCTTTACCGGCCGCAGCCATGATCCCGCCATCGAGCTTGCGGAGAAGCTCAAGGAAATCGCGCCGATGCCGGTGTCGAAGGTATTCTTCGGCTGTTCGGGTTCGGATGCGAATGACACTCAGGTGAAGCTGGTCTGGTATTACAACAATGCCCTGGGCCGCCCGAAAAAGAAGAAGATCATCAGCCGTATCAAGGGTTATCACGGCGTCACGGTGGCGTCGGCGTCGCTGACTGGCCTGCCGAACAACCATATCGATTTCGATCTGCCGATTGCAGGCATCATGCATGCCTCCTGCCCGCATCATTATCGCTTCGCGCAGGTGGGCGAGACCGAGGAGGAGTTCGCCACCCGTCTTGCCGACGAGCTTGAGCAGATGATCCAGCTTGAGGGTCCCGATACGGTGGCGGCTTTCATCGCCGAACCGGTGATGGGCGCTGGCGGCGTGATCGTGCCACCCGCCACCTATTACCCAAAGATTCAGGCGGTTCTGGATCGCCATGATATCCTGCTGATCGACGATGAGGTGATCTGCGGCTTCGGGCGTCTGGGCACCATGTTCGGCTCGACGGCCATGCAGATGACGCCGAACACCATGAGCCTTGCCAAGGCGATCACCTCGGCGTACCAGCCCCTCTCCGCCGTACTGGTGCAGGAAGAGATGTATCAGGCCATGCTGGACGAGAGTCGAAAGATCGGCACCTTCGGCCATGGCAACACCTATTCCGGCCATCCGGTTGCCGCCGCCGTGGCGGTGAAGACGCTGGAGATTTACGAGCGCGATAATATCGTCGGCCATGTCCAGACGCTGATCCCCGGCTTCCAGAAGCGGTTGAGGGCACTTGCCGATCACCCGTTGGTGGGCGAGTCGCGCGGTGTCGGCCTCGTCGGCGGCATGGAAATCGTGGCGGACAAAGCCACCAAACGCGCCTTCACGCCCAAGCAGGGCGCGGGTCCAAAATGCGTGACATTCGGTCTGGAAGAAGGTGTCATCGTGCGCGCCATCGGTGACACCATATCGGTCTGTCCGCCACTGATCATCACGGCCGATGAGGTGGATGACATGTTCGACCGCATCACGCGGGCGCTGGATAAGACAGAGGCATGGGTGCGCAAGGAAGGCTTGCGGGCGGTCTGATTTTGCGCCGCTACCTTCCTTTTGTCATTCCCGACCGGAGCGTAGCGCAGGAGCGGGAATCCAGAGAACGTCAGATGCTGCCAGCAAGTCTGGATTCCCGCCCGGTCCTGCGGACCGTCGGGAATGACACTGAAGCATCTGCCGTGACTACCCACCCCAACCCTTGTCACCCAGCACACTCTCCCGATCACCATCAAGCCGAGGGCTGGCACGTTCCGCCACCATGGGCTTCCCGTCCATGAGGATCGGCCCGCGGACGGAGGGGATCGAGCCCCTGGCGGCATGCGGTGCGGGGAGGTCAACCCGCAGGCCGCGCGCTTTGGCCTGAACGTCTTCGAAGACATCGGCGACGCTGTTGATCGGGCCGGCAGGAACCTTCGCCGCCTCGAAGCGCGCAAGCATGTCGTCGCGCCGCAGGGTTGACGTGACCGCCGTAATCTCTGCCGTGATGGCCGCGCGCCGCGCGATGCGATCTGCATTCGTGGCGTAATCCGGGTTCTGTCCGATCTGCGGCGCGCCGATGGCAGCCATGGCGTCGCGGAACTGCCGGTCGTTGCCGGTAGCGATGATGAGATGGCCGTCGCTCGCGGCCTAGACCGAATAGGGCACGATATTGGGATGGCTGTTGCCCATCTGGCCGGGAACCTTGCCGGAAACCATGTAATTCAGCGCCTGATTGCCCAGCACCGCCGCCTGCGCCTCGAACAAGGCGCAGTCAATGGTGGCCCCAACGCCCGTCGCATCGCGCTGGCGCAAAGCCGCGAGAACCGCGACGGAGGTGTACATGCCAGTGAAGATATCAGCGGTGGCATAGCCAGCCTTTTGCGGTGGGCCGTCCGGCTCGCCAGTGATGGACATCGCACCCGCCATGCCCTGGATCATGAAATCATAGCCTGCCCGCTCGGCGTAAGGCCCGGTTTGGCCGAAGCCCGTGATCGAGGCATAGACCAGCCGCGGATGCGCCTGGCGCAGGCTTGCGGCATCAAGGCCGAATTTCTTCAGCCCGCCGACCTTGAAATTTTCGACCACGACATCTGCATGGGACGCCAGACGTTTCACGATGGCAAGATCATCCGCATTGCCGAAATCCGCCGTTATCGAGCGCTTGCCACGGTTGCAGGAATGGAAATAGGCCGCCGAGAGATTTTCGCCCGCCACGCCTTCGACGAAAGGCGGCCCCCACTGGCGCGTATCATCTCCCGCCGGGCTTTCGACCTTGATCACGTCCGCGCCGAGATCGGCCAGCAGTTGCCCAACCCAGGGACCGGCAAGAATGCGGGCAAGTTCAAGCACGCGAAGACCGGAGAGAGGTTTTGTCATGGAATCGCTTTCAGGTCAGCACGTGGTCGAGCCCGCGCCTCAGGCCGGTGAAACTGCTTACCTTGCGTGCCGCCAGCAAGGTTCCAACAACATAGGGCTGGGCGGACGCGCCCGCATCATGGCGGATCACCAGCCGCTCGTCCGGAGCGCCGAAGATCGCCTCGCAGGACAGAACAAAAGAGGGCATGCGGATGGAGTGCACCTGCACCGGTTCAC
>JANNRX010000315.1:0-4604 GCA_031401875.1 Hyphomicrobiales bacterium
AAGGGTGTATTGAGGGGGTAGTGATGAGCGGTTTCAGCGAGCGCAATCAGGCGGGTTACTCTCCGCAGCGGATGCTGGGCCACAATAGCGGGCGGACGGGGCGGATGTACGCAATCGTTTTTGACTTCGACACGGGAATGCTGGAGCAGCTTTACCCAAACCAGCATTGGCGCAACGCCTACACCGATGTGCGGACCTACCTGACGGCGCGCGGCTTCGAGTGGAAGCAGGGCAGCACGTATTTCGGTGATCCAGCGACGGTGGATGCCGTGCGCTGCGTGACAACTGTGCAGAAACTCGCCGCCAAATATCCGTGGTTCACGCCTTCTGTGCGCGATGTCCGGATGCTGCGGATTGAAGAGAACAACGATCTGATGACCGCTTTGAATGTTCAGGATGACGACTGATGGCTGAATTCCAACTCCCCAAGAACTCCCGCGTCACCGAAGGCAAGGTCTGGCCCAAACCCGTCGCCACCAACCTCAAGGAATACCGCGTCTATCGCTGGAACCCGGAGGATGGGCAGAACCCGCGCATCGACACCTACTATGTCGACCGTGACGATTGCGGGCCGATGATCCTCGATGGCATCGTCTGGATCAAGAACAAGATCGATCCGACGCTGACCTTCCGCCGCTCCTGCCGCGAAGGCATCTGCGGCTCCTGCGCCATGAACATCGACGGCACCAACACGCTCGCCTGCACTATGGGCATGGATGATGTCGTGGGCGCGATCAAGATTTATCCATTGCCGCACATGCCGGTGGTGAAGGATCTGGTGCCCGATCTCACCCGTTTCTACGCCCAGCATGCCTCGATCGAGCCCTGGCTGAAAACCGAGACGGCTGCGCCCGGCAAGGAATGGCTGCAGTCGAAAGAAGACCGCGAGAAGCTCGATGGTCTCTACGAATGCATCCTCTGCGCCTGTTGCTCAACGTCGTGCCCGAGCTACTGGTGGAACGGCGACCGCTATCTTGGCCCAGCCGTGCTGCTGCAGGCCTATCGCTGGCTCATCGACAGCCGCGACGAAGCGACGGGCGAACGGCTTGATAATCTGGAAGACCCATTTCGCCTTTACAGGTGTCACACCATCATGAACTGCTCGAAGGCCTGTCCCAAGGGGCTCAACCCTGCGAAAGCCATCGCCGAGGTCAAGAAGATGATGGTGGCGCGGCAGTATTGAGATCTCTGTTTCTCCCTCACGTGCAGCTGTGCAATCACTTATTGTTTGTCATTCCCGACCATGTCCGGCGCAGCCGGATCATGTGATCGGGAATCCAGAATAAAATGCCTTCTTCATGATAATAGTGTCGCCTGCGGCGAAACTTTGCGCTGGATTCCAGATGCCGTTCCGCTGTCGCTTCACGGTTCTGGAATGACAATGATGGCACTATGCTGCTGTTTTGCGCTTGCAGAGAGGGATTGGGCAGCGTCTACCCCACCTTCACATAGGTGCTCAATCCCCGCCGGTTCTCGTCCAGCTCCAGCCGTTGATGCAAGGACGGCACGGCGCGGTCGGCGCAGTCGCTTCTGGGGCAGGTGCGGCAGGAAACGCCGATACTGGTAATTACCTGAGGATAGTCGCGAGACCGTTCGCGTTGCGCTCCAGAAATCTAATCATCGCCAGAACGAATTAAGATGGTCACGATATTGCCATCTTAGATTCTAGACCGCTCAATTATTGATTGATTGACGAATCATTTATATTCCATATATCGATAAATTGCTTGGGGGAGATTAAAGCATGAAAAGGTTTATTATATTTGCAGCAATTATGGGCGCAGCATATCCAGTTTTTGCATCGCATACAATAACCAATACAGGAAAATCTGGTCAGAAAATATTGGTAACCGACATGTTTTGGAGCCGTGACGATTGCGACGGTCATGACATGACTTACGAGCTCGTGACTCCGCCGCAGAATGGGAACGTCACTCAGACGAAATCGCGTTCCAAGCTTGTGTCGGCGAAGCTTAATCTTTCTCCTCCGCATAAGTGCGAAGGAAAGAATTTGCCGATTTCTTATGTCTATTATCAATCGAAGAAAGGTTTCGTCGGCACCGACACCTTCACCGTTCGATGGGTATCGGCGCACGGGGCGCAACGCGAGAAATCTTATACAGTGACAATAAATTGATGGGTTAGTCTCACCCCACCTTCACATAGGTGCTCAATCCCCGCCGGTTCTCGTCCAGCTCCAGCCGTTGATGCAAGGACGGTACGGCGCGGTCGGCGCAGTCGCTTCTGGGGCAGGTGCGGCAGGAAACGCCGATCCTGGTGATCACCTGGGGGTCGTCGAGATTAAGGCCATCGGCATAGACCAGTTCCTTCGCATGCTGGATGCCGGCACCAAGCCCGATCGCCAGTTGCCCCGCCGATTGCATCAGCCCGCCCCGGCCTGAACCACGGCCTGACGGGCGGATGGTGCGGGCCACGCAAAAGAAACGCTGGTTATCCGGCATTTCGGAGACCTGCACCCGCAGCAGGCCAGGCGTCGCAAAGGCGTCATAGACATTCCAGCGCGGGCAGGCCGCACCAAAGCGCGCCATATGGATGCCCGACGCTGAAAAGCGTTTGGAAATGTTGCCAGCGATATCGACGCGGATCAGATGGAACGGCACGCCCTCCTGACCCTTGCGTCGCAGAGTGGTGAGCCGGTGGCAGACCTGCTCGAACGAGACATTGAAACGGTGCTGCAACACGTTGATGTCGTAGCGCGTGGAGCGCGCCGATTCCAGAAACCGCGGATATGGCGTCATCACGGCGGAGGCGAAGTAGCTGGCGAGCGCGGACCGGGCGAGCCCGTCCGCCTCCGGTGTTGAGAATTTGCCGCCGCCGACAAGCGCGTCGATCTCCTTGCGGAAACCGAGATAGGCGATCTGCACCCCCAGCTGGAAAGTCCGTGAGGGCAGCGGCAGCATCTCGGAGAGTTCCAGACGCCGCGTCAGCGGATTGTAGCGTCGGAGTGCACCCCCCATGGTTTCGGCCTGGGCGATGTCAACATCCACGGCGTAACGTGTGGAAAGCAACTGGATGAGATCGCGCTGTAATGTGTGGATGGCGAGGCCGTTCTCGACCCAGAGCTGTTCGGCGGCTTCCTCCAGATCGGGGAAGTGGTTCATCCGCTTCTGCAGGAACTCTGTCACTTCCTCGGAGGGAATGGCGAGCGCCACGCCTTCCGACGCATCCTCACCGACATTGAGGGCACCGCTGCCACCGGGGCTGCGCTTGTAGGCGTTGTAGAGATCAAGCACGGCGCGGCCGAGGGCGGGAATCGAACCCGCGAGATCGCGGATGTCGGTGGCTTTCACATCGGCGGCATCGAACATCGGGTCCGAGAAGGCTTCCATCAGCGCCGATGTCAGCCGCTCGTCGTCGTCGCCGGCCAGGCTGTTGAGATCGATCTGGAATTTTTCCGCCAGTTTCAGCAGAACGCGCACCGTGACAGGCCGCTGGTTGCTTTCCAGCAGATTGAGATAGCTCGGTGATATCTCCAGTGCTTCCGCCATCTGGATCTGCGTCAGGCGGCGCTCCTGGCGGAGGCGGCGGAGTTTCCCGCCGATACGAACGGATTGCATGGTGGCCCTCGAGTCATAGAATACATCACACATAAAAATCACAAATTTAATATTGTCAACAGTAAACAAATTTACATTTTACAAGCCCTTTACAGCGATGCAGATTGCTTGTTGTGCACTGCACTAAGCCGAGATAGCGTTGTTGTATTGTCAATATCTGTCAACAAGGAGACCATCATGACACTGACAACTGCCGCTGACCGCTTCAAGGGCATCAAGCGCGATTACACCGCCGCCGATGTTGAAAAGCTGCGGGGCTCGGTCAAGATCGAGTATACGCTGGCACGCATTGGTGCCAACCGCCTGTGGAAGCTTCTGCATGAGCGCCCGTTTGTGCGCACCCTTGGCGCGCTCACTGGCAATCAGGCCATGCAGCAGGTGAAGGCGGGCTTGGAAGCCATCTACCTCTCGGGCTGGCAGGTGGCGGCCGATGCCAACAATGCGGGTCAGATGTATCCGGACCAGTCGCTCTATCCAGCCTCATCGGTGCCTGATGTGGTCAAGCGCATCAACAACACGCTCCGCCGCGCCGACCAGATTGCCAAGATGGAAGGCGACAGCTCGACCTACTGGTTCGCACCGATCATCGCGGATGCTGAAGCCGGCTTTGGTGGACCGCTGAACGCCTTCGAACTGATGAAGGCGATGATCGAAGCCGGTGCTGCCGGCGTCCACTTCGAGGATCAGCTCGCATCCGAGAAGAAATGCGGCCACCTCGGTGGTAAGGTTCTCGTCCCCACCAAGACCTTCCAGCGCACCCTTAATGCGGCGCGCCTTGCGGCTGACGTGATGGATGTGCCGACATTGGTTCTCGCTCGCACCGACGCCCATGCGGCCAACCTGATCACCTCGGATGTCGATGATTACGATCATCCCTGGATCGATCGCGACAGCCGCACCGACGAAGGCTTCTTCCGCCTGAAGCAGGGCAAGACCCATTCGGTCGGCCATGCCATCTCGCGCGGCCTCGCCTATGCGCCTTATGCTGATCTGATCTGGTGGGAAACCTCCGAGCCTGACCTGGGC
>JANNRX010000316.1:0-6140 GCA_031401875.1 Hyphomicrobiales bacterium
AGGGCATGCTCACCGACAAGACCAAGCAGAACTTTGTCATCGCCATTGTGGTTGCCTTCATTCCGGCGATGATCGTCGGTTTTTTCGCACGCGATTTCATCAAGACCGTGCTGTTCAAGCCGGAGATCGTCTGCATCACGCTGATCGCTGGCGGGCTGGTGCTGCTGGTGATCGACGAACTCAAGCTCGACGGCGCGAAGGATGACGTGATGCAGTTCACGCTACCGATGGCGGCCAAGATCGGCTGCTTTCAGGTGCTGGCGATGATTCCCGGCGTCTCGCGCTCGGGAGCAACCATTGTCGGCGCGATGCTGATGGGCTCAAGCAAGAAGGCGGCGGCGGAATTTTCCTTCTTTCTCGCCATGCCGACCATGGCGGGCGCTTTCTTCTTCGATCTACTGAAGAGCTACAAGCTGCTCACCGCCAATGACGCGCTGCTGATCACCATCGGTTTCATGGCGGCCTTCGTCTCGGGCCTGCTGGTGGTGCGCGGTTTCCTGGGTTTCATTTCCAAACACGGCTTTACGCCGTTTGCATGGTGGCGGATTGTTGTGGGGTGTGCGGGATTGGCGGGGTTGTGGGTATTTGGGTGAGGGGGTGGAGTTGATGCAGTTGGATTGTGGATTCGTAATTCCCTGCAATACATTCTCGCTAAGTCCAAGGGCGGCCTCGCAATTGCCGCAGAGAGCATCAATCATCTTAGGTCCTGACCCTAAGCGTAACATCGGACTTATGTTTGGAAGACCGCAAACCGGAGAAAGGAAACTACCATGACGACGCAAGGTACCTCGACCTACATTGATGGCTTTGTCGCCTCTGTACCCAACGGCGGGAAGAAGGCATATCTCGCGCATTGCCATACCTGTGCGCCGATCTTCATCGAACACGGCGCGCTCCGGATCGTCGACGGCTGGGGCGATGACATACCCCATGGCAAGCTCACCGATTTCCACATGGCGGTGAAGGCGGAAGCCGAAGAGACCGTAGTTTTCGGCTGGATCGAATGGCCGTCCAAGGCCGCCCGCGATATCGGTATGGCCAAGGTGATGGCAGACCCGCGCATGGCACCGGATGTCAATCCCATGCCATTCGATGGCAAGCGCATGATCTACGGCGGGTTTGCCATGTTCCATGACTCAAAGGCCTGAGAGGAGCAGGCCCATGACATCCCCCAACGAGCTCTCCATCACCCGCCATATCAAGGCCCCGCGCGCTGCCGTCTGGCGCTGCTGGACGGAGCCAGAACTTCTCAAGCAGTGGTATTGCCCCAAGCCGTGGCAGGTCACGAAAGCCGACCTTGATCTGCGCCCCGGCGGGCGCATGAATACCGTGTTTCAGGGCCCCAACGGCGAGAAGCACGACAATAAGGGCGTTTTCCTGGAGATAGCTCCCATGGAGCGGCTGATCTTCACCGATGCCTTCACCGAAGGCTTCATGCCAAAGGGAACGCCGTTCATCGTGGGATTCGTTCATCTCTCCGACGATGCCGGCGGCGGCACGGCGATACATTGGGGCGCGCGCCACTGGAGCGCCGAGGACAAGGCGAAGCACGAAGCCATGGGGTTTCACGACGGCTGGTCAGCGGCGGCAGCCCAACTCGATGAATTGGCTCGGCAAATTGCTGTGGCCTGAGCAAATCAGCCAGAGATTTCTGCCGGAAGGAGACAAAGCGATGAAAGAGATTACACCCTGCCTCTGGATCGACGCAAACGCCGAAGAGGCCGCAACGTTCTACGCCGAGCATGTTCCGGACAGCCGCGTCGACCGAGTCAACCACGCGCCCGGGGATTATCCCTCGGGCAAGGCTGGTGCCGTTCTAACGGTCGAGTTCACGCTGATGGGCAGGCCGTTTGTCGGACTGAATGGCGGTCCGCACTTCACCTTCAACGAGGCGGTCTCCTTTATGATTCCGGTAGAGACACAGGTGGAGGTCGACCGGCTGTCGAATGCTCTCTCAGCTGTGCCTGAAGCCGAGCAATGTGGTTGGGTAAAGGACCGCTACGGTTTATCCTGGCAGATCATTCCGGTTCAACTGCTGCACCTGATCGCTGATTCTGATCGGGCGCGCGCCAAACGTGCCTTCGATGCCATGATGGGCATGACGCGCATCGACATCGCGGGGCTCGAACGCGCCGTCAACGGGTAAAAGATTACGGGAATTAGGGTGATCTCAATGGCTTCAATAGAACCCTTTGCCGCGACAAGTCTATTGTGCTCGCATAACAAGGATTCCGCCCTTTCCCTTCGCGTCGCACCGGAAAGCGGCAGCAGCTCACGGGTGTTTATTCCCATCCTTCTCCCACGGGAGATGCATGTGCCACCGCCCATTCCTCACGCCTGCTTCTCAGGGCTCCGGCACAGATCCTTCACAGCGCACCGATAACACTCCGGTGCACGCGCCTTGCAGGTATAGCGGCCGTGCAGGATCAGCCAGTGGTGGGCATGCAGCGCGTACTGCGCCGGGATGCGCGCCATCAGTCTGTCTTCCACCTCTTCGGGCGTGCGGCCGATAACAAGGGGCAGGCGGTTCGCCACGCGAAAGACATGCGTGTCCACTGCCATTGTGGGAATGCCGAAGGCCATGTTGAGCACCACGTTTGCGGTCTTGCGGCCCACGCCAGGCAGGGTGACGAGATAATCGCGGTCTGAGGGCACGATGCCGTCTTTCTCTCGCAGCAGGCGCTCTGAGAGCAGAATCACATTCTTTGCCTTGTTGCGATAGAGACCAATGGTCTTGACGTGCTCGCGCACCACGTCTTCGCCCAATGCCAGCATCTTGGCGGGTGTGTCGGCGATCCTGAACAGGGCTCGCGTCGCCTTGTTGACGCCGGCATCCGTCGCCTGCGCCGACAGCACCACAGCGACCAGCAAAGTAAAGGCGTTGACATGCTCCAGCTCGCCCTTGGGTTCAGGCTCGATGGCGTGGAGGAGGCGGAAAAATTCGGCGAGGTCAGTGTCGGAAAGCAGCGCTGAAGGCTTTGCCTTTGGGCCGCTGGCGCTGGCAATTTCCGCAGCACCCCGGAACTCCTTGGCGGAAGGCGTGATCGACACGGCGTCCTCTGCGACACCAGGCCTCGGGCGGCGGGAAGCGATCAAGGGCCTTGCGGGCTTTTTTATGCTCATCAATGCGATATATGTCAGTTCATGAATGATGAAAGCCCGAAACCTGCGATGTCCACCATAACAGCGGATGGTGCGGAAGCTGTGGTGTTCAAGGCGCGTCTCTCGCCCTATCGTTCGCTGGGGCACAAAGGCCACGCGATCCTTTTTGCCTGCATTATCGGCGTCACATCCATCCTTTCAATCCCGTTCTACATGCTGGGGGCGCTGCCGGTTGTCGGTTTCTTCGGTCTCGATGTGCTGCTGCTCTGGATTGCCTTCCGCGTTTCCAACAACCGCGCCCGGGCCTATGAGGAACTGGTGCTGACCCATATCGCGCTGCTGTTTCGCCGCGTGACCTGGCGGGGAAGGCAGAGCGAATGGACGTTCAATCCGCTCTGGGTGAAGCTGGCGAGCGAGGAACACGCCGAATTCGGCACACAGCGCATCGCACTGGTCGAAGGGCGTCGTTCCGTGGAGATGGGCGCGTTTCTGGGCGCGGAGGAAAAGGCGGATTTCGCCGCGGCGCTCAAGCAGGCACTGGCGGTGGCAAGGCAAGGGCCCAGGTGGGGGTGACATTTCTAGCATTGATTTGAAGTAAAATATGCGCATATTATGCGTATAGAATGCTCATGCACCGGAGGCTATCATGACTGAACGCGTAAGACTCAACTTGCAGCTATCAGAGGAAGTGGCGAAGGCGCTCGATGACATGGCGGATACCAATGCTGTGACCCGAACCGAGGTCATCCGACAGGCGATACTCCTGATGCAACTCGCCCACAAGGAAAAGCGCAAGGGCCGCCACCTTGGCTTTACAGACAGCTCTGAAAAGCTCGATACCGAGATTGTAGGCGCCTTCTGATGACCAACACGATCGACCTCGGGCAAGTTGCGAAGAGCAATGGAAAGTTTTCTGTTTCGATTGAATCTGAACTGGAGACAAAAGCCCGGGTTGATCGCGAAAATCAGGCGGCACACGCCAAGCTGATCCGCAGCAATGTCGATCTCGCGCTCCTGTCGTTGATTGCGCTGGCTTGTCTGTGGTTCAGCGTCTTCGATCTGGCCGACCCGCAACGGACGGTCTGGTCAAGAACAGCGCTGCTTGCTATCGTCAGCTACCTCATCGGGCGGCAGGTCGGTAAAAGTGACGCGGGATCGTGATTGAGCCGATATGGCTACTTTCTCCACCCTCTTTTTCATCCTCGACTGGGTCGGCATCGCCGTTTTCGCCGTCACCGGCGCGCTGGTGGCGTCGCGCAAGCAGATGGACATTGTCGGCTTTGCTTTTCTGGGAACGGTGACGGGAATTGGAGGTGGCACGATCCGCGATCTTGTGCTCGGCCTCACGCCCGTATTCTGGGTCAAGGAACCGCTGTATCTTCTGGTGTGTGTGGGCTGTTCGGTGATCGTCTTCTTCGCGGCGCATATTCCTCGGTCACGTCTGGTGCTGCTGGTCTGGCTCGATGCCGTCGGCCTTGCCCTGTTTTGTGTGCTGGGTGCAGAAAAGGCGCTGGCGCATGGACCGGTCGTCGCGGTTACCATGGGTGTCGTCACCGCCACGATGGGTGGCATGATCCGGGATATTCTGGGCGGCGAGAGCCCGGTCATCCTGCGGCGGGAAGTTTATGCCACTGCGGCGCTCGCGGGCGCAGTTGTCTATGTGATGGCGCTGACGGTCCTGCCGCGTGAACCATCTTTGCTGGCAGGCTTTTTTGCCGCGCTGGCTTTGCGGGGGCTGGCGCTGAGCAACGGCTGGTCGCTTCCCGTATACAAGCCCCGCGAGGCGCGGCGTCCCGAGGATGTGGGATTATAGCTTTTCCCCGCATCACACCCTTGTGAGCCGTCAAACCACCCCCTATATCCGCGTCATCATGCATTCCGCATCGCTTCGGGGCGCGGAACCAACGCCAGCTTCAAAGGGGCACATTATGGGTAAAGTAATCGGAATTGATCTTGGAACCACCAACTCCTGCGTGGCCGTCATGGACGGCTCCACGCCTAAGGTGATCGAAAATGCCGAAGGCGCGCGCACCACGCCGTCGATCGTGGCCTTCACGGATGATGGCGAGCGCCTTGTCGGCCAGCCTGCCAAGCGTCAGGGCGTCACCAATCCGGAGCGCACGTTTTTTGCGATCAAGCGCTTGATCGGACGCACCTTCAATGATCCGATGACCCAGAAGGATATGGGTCTTGTGCCCTACAAGATCGTCAAGAATTCAAACGGCGATGCCTGGGTTGACTCAGACGGTCAGAGCTATTCACCCTCGCAGATCTCCGCCTTCACGTTGATGAAGATGAAGGAGACGGCGGAAGCGCATCTGGGTTCGCCCGTAACGCAGGCCGTTATCACGGTTCCGGCCTATTTCAACGACGCGCAGCGCCAAGCCACCAAGGATGCAGGCAAGATCGCCGGCCTTGAAGTCCTGCGCATCATCAACGAGCCGACAGCTGCGGCCCTTGCCTATGGCCTTGATAAAAAGGGCTCCGGCACCATTGCGGTCTATGACCTTGGCGGCGGCACCTTCGACGTGTCGATCCTGGAAATTGGCGATGGTGTCTTCGAGGTGAAATCCACCAACGGCGATACGTTCCTCGGCGGCGAAGACTTTGACATGCGCCTTGTCGAGTATCTCGCGGATGAGTTCAAGAAAGAGCAGGGCATTAACCTGAAGAAGGACAAGCTTGCGCTTCAGCGCCTCAAAGAAGCGGCTGAAAAGGCCAAGATCGAGCTGTCCTCGACAGCACAGACCGAAATCAACCTGCCCTACATCACAGCGGATGCCTCCGGTCCCAAGCACCTCACGCTCAAGCTGTCACGCGCCAAGTTCGAGAGCCTCGTCGATGATCTCGTGCAGCGCACCATGGAGCCTTGCAAGAAGGCGCTGAAGGATGCGGGCCTCACGGCTGGCGATATCGATGAGGTCGTTCTCGTCGGTGGCATGACGCGCATGCCCAAGGTGCAGGAGATCGTGAAGAACTTCTTTGGCAAGGAGCCGCACAAGGGCGTCAATCCGGATGAAGTGGTCGCGATCGGTGCA
>JANNRX010000317.1:0-7221 GCA_031401875.1 Hyphomicrobiales bacterium
TGCGGCAACGGGAATGTGTTTGACGAGGCTGATGCGAGCGCCATGCCTGATGCCTGTGGTCTCTTGCAGGAGACGTGCGGCGCGCAATACCAGATTATCAGGGTCATCTGCGATAGCCCCGGCATGAGGGCCCGAAATCGACAGCGTCAGATCTTCGGCAGAATCAAATGTCAGCTCATCCGCTAACCCGCAAAAGACAAAGAGCGAATCGAGCAGGTGATAGCCATCGGCACGACGCCCGGTAATGTTCAACGCAAGATTGAGCTTGGCAGGGGCAAGGATTTTCATGGGCAAATGAGGCTTCTGTCCTCTGGCAAAAAAGCGTGTGTCATGCGGCTTGCGATAAACCGATGATTGAGGCCCGTCAAAAGCCATGTTAGCGCATGACGATGCAGGCACGAGAGCACAAACCGCCAATCATCGCCATTATCGTAGCTGCCGGGCGCGGCACCCGTTTTGGCGGCGATATTCCCAAGCAGTATACGAGGCTTGCAGGTATCCCCGTGCTGCGGCGCACACTGGATGTGTTTTTGTCGCATCCCGCCATCACACATGTGATTCCTGTCATCCATGCCGATGACAGCCTGGCCTATGCTGCGGCGGTTGGCGCAATTGCACCGGGCCGCCTTTGCGCGCCCCAGATCGGTGGAGCCAGTCGTCAGGAATCCGTGCTCATGGGGCTGCGCCACGCCAGCATGATCTGCGGTCCGGCTTCCGGAATTGTCCTCATTCACGATGCCGCACGCCCCTTTGTCAGTCCAGCGCTGATCAACCGCGCCATTGCCGCCGCCATGCAGCATGAAGCAGCAGTGCCCGCCATTATGGTCACGGATTCTCTTGTCAGCATCCAGGACGGGGCAAGAACGGGGAGCGTTGACCGGCAGACCTTGCGCGCCGTACAGACGCCGCAAGCTTTCCGGCTGGATGTTATCCTCAAGGCGCATGAGCAGGCATTGGCGCGCGGCGACAAAGACCATACCGATGACGGCAGCGTTGCAGCAGCAGCAGGGCATCCGGTTCATGTCTTCGAGGGAGAGGCCGGGAATATGAAAATGACCACGCAGGCGGATATGGATCTTGCCACACTGAGGATACAGCATCAAACGGCTATGCTTTCATTGCCTATGGTCTCCCGTACTGCCACCGGTTTTGACGTGCATGCCCTTGGTGAGGGGAATCATGTCTGGCTCTGTGGGCTGAAAATCCCCCATACGGGCAGTCTCATCGGCCATTCTGATGCGGATGTGGCACTGCATGCGCTGACCGATGCCCTGCTGGGCGCAATGGCCGATGGTGATATCGGCAGGCATTTTCCGCCGAGCGATCCGCAATGGAGAGGCGCGGCGTCAGACCAGTTCCTGGCCTATGCGGCGCAGCGATTGCGCGGGCAAAACGGCATCATTGATCTGCTGGATGTCACCATTGTCTGTGAGGCGCCCAAGATTGGGCCCCATTCGGAGGCGATGCGCAGGCGGGTGGCAGAGATTGCGGGCATCGCCGTCAGCGCTGTTTCCGTCAAGGCCACGACAACAGAGCGCCTGGGTTTTAACGGTCGCGGTGAAGGCATTTCCGCGTTGGCATCAGTAACGATCCGGTTGCCTGGTGTAATTAATTGAGCGCAGACGGTGGTATCCAAGGCAGCGCAATGCAGGAGGTCTATGACCTTGCCATCATCGGTGGCGGGATCAATGGCTGCGGCATCGCGCGCGATGCAGCGGGGCGCGGCCTCAAGGTCTATCTCTGCGAACAGAATGATCTTGCCAGCGGCACCTCCTCCTGGTCCACCAAGCTCATCCACGGCGGTTTGCGCTATCTCGAGCATTGTGAATTCCGGCTGGTGCGCGAGGCGTTACTGGAGCGCGAGGTACTGTGGAATCTCGCCCCGCACATCATCCGGCCTCTGCGGTTTGTGCTCCCGCATCATGATGGCCTTCGCCCGGCCTGGATGCTGCGGCTCGGACTTTTTCTCTACGACCACCTTGGAGGCCGCAAGTTGTTGCCCGCAACAACAACCCTTGACCTGAGGCACGATGCCGCCGGAAAACCTCTGAAACCCGGCTTCGGCAAGGCTTTTGAATATTCCGATTGCTCGGTCGAGGATTCACGGCTCGTGGTGCTGAATGCCATGGCTGCCAGGACACACGGAGCCACCATCCGGACGAATGCGCGTTTCACCTCCTGCATCCGCCAGGCAGACCATTGGGAGATGCATGTAGAGGGCCACAAAGGCGAGACCACAACGATCACGGCACGGATTGTTGTGAACGCAGCAGGCCCATGGGTGGCTGATGTTCTGGCGAACCGCATCCGCGCCAATACGGAATCGCGGGTCAGGCTTGTGCAAGGGTCGCATATCGTCGTGAAGCGCCTGTTTGAGCACGATCGCAGCTACATCTTCCAGAACAGCGACGGGCGTATCATCTTTGCAATCCCCTACGAACAGGATTTCACCCTGATCGGCACGACAGATCAGGATTACACGGGCGATCCTGCCGATGTAAAAGCCTCGCCGGAAGAGATCCGCTACCTCTGCGCTGCGGCGAGCGAGTATTTTGTCACGCCCATCACGCAAGCCGATGTTGTCTGGACCTATTCCGGCGTCCGCCCGCTCTATGATGATGGTGCCTCGAAGGCGCAGGAGGCGACGCGCGATTATGTGCTCACCCTTGATGCAAAGCCTGATGCCGCTCCTTTGTTATCCGTGTTCGGTGGCAAGATCACGACCTATCGCCGGCTGGCGGAAGCCGTACTCGACAAGCTTGCTCCGCATCTTCCGGACAGACAAATGGGCAAAATTGCAGGATGGACTGCTGCCGCAAAGCTTCCGGGTGGTGATTTTCCTGTCACCGGGCTTGACGCATTCACGCAATCGCTTGCCGCTTCCTATCCTTTTCTTGCGCCGCGCCATGCGCAGCGGCTGGCACGCACTTACGGGACATGCGCTGCCGCTTTGCTGGGACAAGCCAGCAGTCTCGCCGATCTTGGCCAGAGCTTCGGATCCGATCTGACCGAAGCCGAGGTGCGCTATCTGATGCGCGAGGAATGGGCGACAACAGCAGAGGATGTGCTCTGGCGCAGAAGCAAACTTGGTCTGCGGGTGACAGTGCAGGAGAAAGCATCACTCGCGCGCTTCATGGCGGCAGCCTCCATGGCGGCTCCGTAGCCTTTCCCAGTTGGCAGGTACCCGCAACTCTGATCAAGGCGCCTTGATATTGGCGGCGCGAATGACCGGCGTCCACTTCTCCACTTCACTCGCAACGAGTGCCCGCATGGCATCCGGCCCTCGCTTTTGGGGAATGATTGCCCCGATACCCTCCAGTTTTCCTCTGGTCACGGGATCATCGAGCGCAGCACTCACCGCCTGCGCCAATCGCTCGACAATGACTTTTGGCGTGCCTTTGGGGGCAAACATGGCGTTCCAGCCTGATGCCTGAAATGCCGGAACACCAGCCTCGACTGTGGTTGGGACCCGAGGCAGGACATCGGCACGCTTGTCGGAGGCGAGCGCCAGTGCCTTGATCGAACCGCCCAGAACATGGGAGACGGTATGGGGTATCTGGTCACACATGTAGTCGTGCGTCTCCGCGATCAGATCATTCAGCGCAGGGCCTGATCCACGATAGGGCACCAACTGGCCGCTCGTTCCTGTGATTGCCGAAAACAGAAGACAACTGACATGGGATGTCGCCCCGACACCGCCATGGCCATTGTTCAGCTTGCCAGGGTTGGCCTTCAGCATGGCGATCAGTTCACCCAGCGTATTCACCGGCAGTGACTTGCGCACAAAGACGGCAATCGGTGTATCCGTCAGCTGGCTGACATGCTCGAAATCCGTCACCGGATTATAGGCAAGACTGGGATAGAGCGCGGGGGCTGCACCATGGGTGCCCATCTGCCCCACCAGGAGAGTATAGCCATCCGGCGTTGAGCGGGCACCGCGCAATGACCCTGTGGTGCCGCCCGCACCGCCAATATTCTCAACGATCAGCGGCTGCTTCAGCGTGGCCGCCATATGATCAAGCACAATGCGGGCAATCACATCGGTGTTGCCACCCGGAGCATAGGGCACGATGACGGTGATGGGCTTGTTCGGATAACCCTCCTGAGCGGAGGTAGGCATTGGTTGCAGGACAAAAGCCAGCAATGCAAAGGCCAGCATCGTAGAGCAACGGGATGAGGCAGACATGGATAAACTCCTCTTTGTGACAGACCATTTCATGTGAAGGAACGCAGGGCTTGGACCAGGAAGCCGATGCCCCCAAGCGCGATGATGGCATCGATCAATCCGGCATGGACGGAAAGCGGCATGTGGCGAAGCAGATACCTTGCGACATAGGCCCCCGGAATCATCATGATGCCAATCAGCAGCCCGAGGATCAGTTGCTGCTGGTTAAGAACGGACGCTGTACCAAAAATGACCATTTTCACGAGGTGCAGAACCATGCCGATGACGGCATCTGTTGCGACAAAGCCAGCTCCCGTCAGCCCAGCCCCCGCAAGAATTGGAAGCACCAGAATGCCCCCGCCAATGGTTGCCCCCGAGACGAGGCCGAAACCGAAGGAGCAAGCCGCGATCCAGAACCGCGAGAGCCGAAAGCTGTCCTTGGGCAGTAACCGACGCGCCAGCACAACCGTCAACATGAACCCGCCCAGAAGCAGCGCGATCGAGCGCTCATCAAGCCATGTGTAGATAACGGAGCCGATGATGCACGCCGGGATCGCCCAGGCCATGATCCAGAATCCGGTTGGCCAATCGATTTCCCGCCGGAAGGCCTGGATACGGGCGATGTGGCTGACGGTCATGGCCACGGAGATGGTCTGCACCACGGCACCAACACCGATGATTGGTGCAATGGCAAAGGAAATGAGGATAGCCCCGCCTGCACCTGTGATCGCACTCGCCATTGAACCGAGGAACGACGCCAAGGCAATCACTACCGCGGACCATGCCGTAATGGATGGTAGCAGGCTGGAATCCACCCCCAGTACGGCCTGGATTCCGAGAGCTATCATGGCAGGTAGACCCCACCATTGATGTGCATGGTCTGGCCCGTGACATAGCGCGCACGCGGCCCGGCCAGATAGCGCACCATGCCCGCAACATCTTCAGGCGTCCCGAGCGGCCCCAGCAACGTCTTGCGTGTGGCGTGATGCCCCGGCTGGTGACCTGCCCTTACAGTGTCGATCAACCCCGGCGAGACGAGATTCACCGTAATGCCCGCAGCCGCCAGATCATGCGCGAGCGCCTTGGTCAGGCCATCCAACCCCGCCTTTGCGGCAATGACGTGCACACGGTCTTTCGCACCGGTATAGGCCGTGAGGCCGCCAATATTGATGATCGCGCCGGCGTCGCTTGCCGAGAGGGCATCAAGCGCGGCTCGGGCACAGAGAAACGGGCCTTCGAGCGCCACGCTCGTGACGGCCCGGAAGGCCGCCAGATTCATCTGCGCGAAGGGGACTTCCGTGCGGTTAGCAGCATTGTTCACGAGGATATCCAGTGTGCCGAATGCCGCCAGCGTGCTTGCCACCAGTGCCGCAACCGAGGCTTCCTGCGTCACATCCGCCAGCATGGCAGCAGCCCGGCCGCCATGGCTTTCGATGAGCGCAACCGTTTCATTCAGACCCGCACGATCAGAGCGCGCCGTGACCATGACAGATGCTCCGCCTGCCGCAAGATCGAGCGCGATGGCACGGCCAATATTGCGTGCGCCACCTGTGACCAGTGCCACCCGCCCTTCAAGTTCTTTTGTCATGCCTGATCTTTCGTCATGCTCTTGCATCCTTCATGTCATATGCTTGACCGCGTACCAGTGCCTCAATCCTTGCAAGCACCCGCTCCCCCCGCGCGGCACTCCAGCCGCCAAAGCGGATATTGGCACGATATTTCGCGATGATTTCTGCATCGGAAAGGGGCGCATTCATACCGCCGCGCATATGAGGCTGGCGCACCTCGTGTACCGCGCCATTGCGCAGTGTCGCCCGGATATGCCCGGTGAAAGCACGGGGATAGGGATTGGCCGGATCAACGATATGGCTGATCCTTGCCGCAAGTGAACGGCGTGCTGGATCCATGATGGCCGCGTCCTCAAAGGCCAGCAGGCCGGCATCCCCACTGAGGAATCCGACAGCGATACAATCGGGCGTCGAGAATTTCGCGGCATACCCATTGGGCGGCGATTGCTTGAGTGCCAGCGGCTCCCAGAGCCGGTGGACGGTGCCTTCACCAACCTCGCAAACCATGCTGACGATATCGTCAGCTTTCACGCCGCTCCTCGCCAGTGCAATGGCACAATCGACATAGGGTTGGGTCATGGTTCCGCAAGCAAAGGGCTTGAAGGCGAGTGTCGCACCGACCCAATGCTCGCCGAGATTATCGGTGAGCTGGTTAAAATCCGGTACCTTTGATGGCGCGAAAGCCTTGTAGAAACCGTGAGCGCCTTCAAACACTGTTGGCGGTCCAGAAACGCCGCCCCGCGCCAGCAAGACGGCACGGATGCCGCTTTGCGCTGCCAGGCCGGCATGGAGCCGTTTGGTCGACGAGCCGTCAGCGAGATACTCGATAATGCCCGACGCCATGGAGCCCGCAATCCCCAGAGCCCGCGCCGTCGCTTCAGCTGGCAATTTCAGCAGCGTTGCCAGCGCTGCTGTGGTCGCCATGGCGCCCAGCACAGCCGTGGGATGAAAGCCCGCCTTGTGGATCGCCTGGGGTGCCACAAGCGAGCCGCGACACATCACCTCGACGCCAACGGCAATGGCACGCACAACGCTTTCACCCGCAAGCCCGTAGCGCTCTGCCATCGCCAGAACCGCAGGCACAACCGGCGCCCCGGCATGCACCGGTCCGCCCTCGAAGGTGTCGTCAAAATCCTCACCATGTGCGGCAGTCCCGTTGATCAGCGCGGCATCAATGGCCGTGAAGCGGCCACGATGACCGATGGCCGTCGACAAGCCTTTGCCCTCAGTCGCAGCAAGGCACCCTTGTACATAATCCGTGCGGCGAGCCGCCGCACAGAGCCCGACGACATCGACAATCAACCGCCGCACCATGGCCCGCACATCTGCGGGAACCATGGTTTCACCACTTGCAACGGTTTGGGCAAACCGGCCAATCTCCGTGGCTACCGTTGAATTTGTTCGCGCCTGACTCATGCCAGCGTTCCCTTCGTCTTGCGGATGTCGCGGACTTCGCGTGACAGCGAAAAGACAACGAACACAGTGGCA
>JANNRX010000318.1:0-2798 GCA_031401875.1 Hyphomicrobiales bacterium
TCGGCGTAATGAAGGCGATTGTCTGGGCGGGCATCAGAAGCGCCTCAATCCCAGTTTGACGATGGCCACACGCAACAGGAACAGCGGGTTACCCAGAACGTAGCGCCCAAACAGCCGTTTGGGCTCCTGCGCCAGCCGGAACAGCCATTCCATGCGCATGTCTCTGAGCCATGCAGGCGCGCGGGGCACTGCATCCGCCATGAAATCGAACAGGGCCCCAACCCCGATGGCAAGTGTTGCATGACGCTTGTCAATATGCTGTGCAATCCAGCGCTCCTGACGCGGATTGCCCATGGCCACCAGCAACACATCCACGGGGGATGACTCGAGCTGTTGTATGAAACTGGCAATTTCGGCATCGTCCCCAAAGCCATGCAGCAGTGGCGCAAAGCTGTGCTGGGGTGTGAGTGCGGCCAACCGACGTGCTGCAATTTCAGCAATTGCGGGTTTGCCACCGATCATCGCAATCCTGAGTGGCTTATCAAAACTGTGCACCAGTTCAGGTACAAAATCAGTTCCGTTCAGGTTTGCAGCAAAGGGTGAGCCATGAAGCACCTTCGCCGCAATATCGACACCCAAGCCATCGGCAAAGACGATGAAATCACGAAGGCAATGGCGCAGATCCGGGTCGCCCCATGCGATATTGGCCGTATGCGCATTGCAGAAGGCGAGCTTGACATGCCTGTTCTGCGCGATCTGAGCCTGGAGAAAGTGCAGGGCCGCTTCTTTTGAAAGATCGCTGATCGCAACACCAAAGACAGATTTCCAGAGCGGATTTTCCTGATCAGAAATTTCCGCCGTCAATGCTTCTGGCATGGTTGAAAACCGATCCCACTGTCAAAGATCGGAGCGCAGTCTCCGTCAGAGCCCGAACGGGCCAGGAAGAAGGCGCAATTGATGCGAGCCCGTTGGCACAATGCTGTCGCCAGGGCGCAATGGCGTCTGTCCCAGAGAATAATTCTGGTAGCGACCGGGAACTTCCTGGGTGCCCGCATCGAGGAAAGACCGTGGCTTGGCCTTCACAACCATCGTTTCGCCACGCTTCTTGCGAGGGGCTGCCTCAACCGAAACGGCAGAAAACGCAAACGTAGCGGCGATAATGGCAAGTAAAAGTCTCATTGCAAGCTCCTGAATCTTTCATAACTATACATTGTGCCGCCCTGTCAGGTCCAGCCTTACATTCTCAAGAATTCGGCATTTCAGCGCTTGCGCTGTTCTTTCTGTGCCGCGATGCTGCCCGTGACATCTCCGCGAAAAGTGGGAGGCTTGCCATCCGCATCCAGCCAGGTCGGTTTTCTTCCGGATGAGACGCGGGTTGTGGGGCAGGGCTTCCGGGCCTGTTCTGCTTCGGTGAAGAAACGGTGGAGGTCCTTGTCCTGCCCGCTCTTGAGAAGGGTCAGACGATCCAGCAGACAGGCAAGTTCTGGCCGCTCGGCAGCACTCCCTTGCGGCGCGCAATACCAGCCTGACAGCTTCATGGAAGCCGCCTTCGGCGCGCTGCGGAAAGCCAGGCAGGCCAGCGACTGGTCGTTGGCATCCGCAAAGGTCATGTCCGCCACTTCCATGGCACCAAATTTTGTTTCCAGCATGCCAACCTGGCTCGCCTTTTTCACGGCCATGCCGCGCTCGGCTTGCTGGCGCGTCATATCGATGAAAAGTGAGGGAGGCGTGCCTCCGCTGATCGTGCGTGTCAGCGTCACTTTTGCTTCCGGTTTTGCGGATGCTGCACCATGCCAGTTCAGAGCATCCTCCTGATCGCCCCGCTCATTGCGACGGGCCTGATAGAGTGCAGATGTTCCAGCAAATTGTGGCGCTTCCAGCGACAATATCTGGACAGGTTTGGGGATAAGGCGCCAGGTGCCCGAGTCGGGAGATGCCGAGGAATGAATCGACCCTACCGTAACCGGGTCAATCAATCGGGCTGTCTCTGGTGTCGACCAGAAAAGCATCATGCTTGAGAGGCTCAGAATGGCTCCCGCCGCGCCAACGGCAAGGCTCTTCATATTGTTGATGGCAAAGTCCTCAATCGCCATCAATGGGCTGACATTTTCCTTGCAGCTCTTGGCAATTCGCTCCGCCAAAGCCGTTTCGATATCACGCTCAACTTCACGCATGGACGCAACCAGACCCCTTGATTTCCCTGGCCTTCTGGCAAGGGATATCTTTCCAAACTCCTGCCAATTTGAACCAAGAGAGCAACACAATCGTTACCGTGACGCGGCAATCACGAACCGTGGTGAACAGCTGGTTGACCAGCAAGGTTAATGGATTTCGAGCCGTACCGAAGGTGCAGAGTGATCAGGGGCGGGTGAGCAGCTGCAATCACAGGGCAGCAACAATCACAGGGCAGCTCTTGCGGCACCTTAGGCTGCGGCGCGATCAGACCGAATGGATACAATGCGTCGTGCCATTGCTGGCTGCCGCCGCCTCACTCCCTCCTGTGCGTGAGCAGGGTCCATATGCGCAGATCTACCGGGACCTTTATCAATGCGGCCAGAACCAATGCACACAGAGCGGCCTTGGAAGCTGTCCCCATTGTGCCTTCGATCAGAAGCGCGTGGACGACGCTGCCGACCGCGACCACGGCCACAAGTACCGTGTGCCCGATGCGCCAGGATCTTGGCCGGATGCGTAGCGGTCCGCGGAGTGCAGCCAGCAACGCGGCAGCAAAGGTTGCCCACATGGCGACAACGCCCCAAGCGGAGAAGCTTGTTGGTGATTTGAAGAGAAGCGCGTCGATCACATCGGGCGCACTCGTCAGCCACAGCCCCGCGACATGGGCCACTACCATTGCCACC